>JANMGI010000611.1:0-4292 GCA_031374565.1 Paracoccaceae bacterium
CTCCAGCTTGTGGCTGATATACAGGATCGCCGTCCCCTCGCTCGACAACTGCCGCAGCGTCCGGAACAGGATTTCCACCTCCTGCGGCGTCAGCACGGACGTCGGCTCGTCCATGATCAGCAGCTTCGGGTCCTGCAGCAGGCACCGGATGATCTCCACCCGCTGCCGCTCCCCCGCGCTCAGGTCCCCCACCATCCGCGACGGATCCAGCGGCAAGCCATACTCCTCCGAAACCGCCCTGATCTTCGCCGCCAACTCCCGCATCGGCGGCGGGTTCTCCATCCCCAGCGCCACGTTCTCGGCGACATTCAGCGCCTCGAACAAGCTGAAGTGCTGGAACACCATCGCCACCCCCAGCCGCCGCGCCTCCGCCGGCTTGCCCGGCTGATACCCCGCCCCGCGCAGGGTCATCGTCCCACTGTCCGGCCGCACCAGCCCGTAGATCATCTTGACCAGCGTCGACTTGCCCGCCCCGTTCTCCCCCAGAAGGGCGTGTATCTCCCCCTCCCCAACCGAGAACGACACATCCGAGTTCGCAACCACCCCAGGATAGGCCTTGGTGATCCCCTCGATCTTCAGCAATTCCGGTCGCGTCATGCCCGCATCTCCCTTGCCGCCACCCGCGCATCGCGCAGCATTTCCGCCACCACACCCACCGCAATCGCCTGCGGATGCTTGCCCAACGAAGGGTCGCCGATAGGGCACCTGATCCGCCCCACCGCCTCGCCCGAATGCCCCAGCGCAGCCAGCCTCGACCGAAACCGCCCCCACTTCGTCGCCGACCCGATCAGCCCGCATGACCGAAAGCCCCGCAGCAAAAGCCGGTGACACAACTCCAGGTCCAGCGCATGGCTGAACGTCATCACCAGATGCTCCGCCCCCGAAGGCGCATGATCCGCCACCAACGAAGGATCACTCGCCGGAACGACAGTGACCCCCTCCGGCACGACATCGGGAAACCGCTCGGGCCCCACATCCACCCAGGTCACTGCAATCCCCGGCAACGGCGCGAGCACGGACACCAAAGCCCGCCCCACATGCCCCGCACCCCACACCCAGACCTGCCGCTCCGCCTCCATGACCGGCTCCACCAGCCATCCGGCAACCAGCCCTGCCACAGGCCGCACCCCTTGCCCCCGCGCCGCCGCCAGCACGCGGGCCACGGCCAACGGCATCTCGCCCACACCGCGCGCCACGACCCCCGCAACAGCTTCCGGCACCGCCTCGAACACCTCGGTCCAAAGCACCACCGCCCCGCCGCAGCACTGTCCAAGCGACGGCCCCAAAGCCACCCGCTCGACCTTAAGCGCCTCCCTCCCCCCCACGTGGGGGAGGGATGGGGTGGGGGGGTCATCCAGCAAGACCCGCGCCTTCGCACTGGCCTCGAACTCCAACGCCCCACCGCCAATCGTCCCCGCCTGCCCGCCGCCTGTAGAAATGCCGGGCCAAACCAGCATCGAAGCCCCAACCTCACGCGGTGACGACCCCTCCACGCCAGCAATCACCACCCGCGCCACCCGCCCGTGGGCCGCCAAAGCCACCGCCAATGCCCCAAGGTCAAACACGACGCTCACCCCCCAGACCTTCCACACGGCGCACCGCCATCAGCACCCGCTCTGCCGTGGCAGGCGCATCCAGCGCCGGATACAAAGACCCATCCCCGCAAGCCGCCACCGCATCCGACAGCGCATACAAGGCCGAGATCCCCAGCATGAACGGCGGCTCGCCCACCGCCTTCGACTTGCCCACCGCATCCTCCCGGTTGGGCTTGCCCCACAAGGCCACGTTGAACACGCGGGGCCGGTCCGAACAGGCCGGGATCTTGTAGGTGCTGGGCGCATGCGTCGAAAGCCGACCCTTCCCATCCCAGACCAGCTCTTCGGTCGTCAGCCACCCCGCGCCCTGGACATAGGCACCCTCGACTTGGCCAATATCCAGCGCCGGGTTCAGCGATGTCCCCGTGTCATGCAGCAAATCCGCCCGTAAAATCCGGTTCTCTCCGGTCAATCGGTCGATCACCACCTCGGTCACCGCCGCCCCGTAAGCGAAGTAGAAAAACGGCCGCCCCGTTCCCTTCACTCGGTCCCAGACGATCTTCGGCGTCGCGTAATACCCGGTAGAGGACAGCGAAACCCGCGCCTGATAGGCCCAGGCCACCACCCGCGCCCAGTCGTAGACCTCTCCGGCCACGCGGACCGTCCCGTCCACAAACTTCACCGTCGACGGTTTCACCTGATGCTTCTCGGCAATGAACTCTGCCAGCCGCCCGCGGATCGTCTCCGCCGCCGCCTTCGCCGCCATCCCGTTCAGGTCCGCCCCCGAAGACGCCGCCGTGGCACTGGTATTCGGCACCTTCGCGGTATCCGTCGCCGTGATCTTCACGACCGAGGCATCCACCCCGAACACCGAGGCCGCCACCTGCGCGACCTTCTGGAACAGCCCCTGCCCCATCTCGGTCCCGCCATGGTTCAGCGCGATCGACCCGTCCTGATACACATGCACCAGCGCCCCCGCCTGGTTCAGCCAGGTCAAGGTGAACGAAATCCCGAACTTCACCGGCGTCAGCGCGATCCCCCGCTTCAGCACCGGAGACCGCGCATTCCACGCCGCAATCTCCGCCTTCCGCGCCCGGTAGTCGCTGGTTCGTTCCAACTCCGCCACCAGCTCCTGCCCGATGAAATCCTCTACCGGCATGTGGTACGGCGTCGTCTGCACCCTCCCGTCGACGGGCAACTCATGCGACCCGACCGGAACCGCCGCCCCGCGAGAGGTCAAATCAACCTTCCCTCCCCTGGAACTTCCCTGCGCTTTCATACTGGCCGAAATATCCCCGCCGGAGGCATCCACCGCCTGCATCCCGCGATAGAAGTTGGCCTTGCGCACCTCCAGCGGCTCCCGCCCCACGACGAAGGCCACATGGTCCATGACCCGCTCGATCCCCACCATCCCCTGCGGCCCGCCGAAGCCCCGGTATGCCGTGGCGCTGCAGGTGTTCGTCTTCAGCCGGTGGCTTTCGATGCGAATGTGGGGAAGGTGATAGCAGTTGTCCGCATGCAGCATCGCCCGGTCCGCGACCGGCAGGCTCAGATCCTGCGACCACCCGCAGCGGAACAGATGCGTGAATTCCAGCCCCAGGATACGTCCCTGATCGTCCACCCCGGCCCGATACATGATCCGCAGGTCGTGCCGCTTGCCGGTGATGACCATATCGTCATCCCGGTCGTACCGCATCCGGCACGGCCGCCCGGTCGCCCGCGCTGCGACCGCACAGGCAATCGCCAAGGCGTTCCCCTGCGATTCCTTGCCGCCAAACCCCCCGCCCATCCGCCGCACTTCCACCCGTACCGCGCTCATCGGCAGGTGCAGCGCGTGGGCCACTTTGTGCTGCACTTCGGTCGGGTGCTGGGTCGAGGAATGCACCAGCATATCCCCCCCTTCCTGCGGAATCGCCGCCGCGACCTGCCCCTCCAGATAAAAGTGCTCCTGCCCCCCGACCTCGAAAGTCCCCTCGACGACCTTCGGAGCCGCCTCGATGGCCCGCGAAGCATCTCCCTTCGCCCAGACCACCGGCCCCTGCTCGAACCGGCTGTCCGCCGCCAGCGCATCATCCACCGTCAAGAGCGCGGGCAGTTCACGATAGGTGACGACCCCCAGCCGCGCAGCTTTCCTTGCGGCCAGATGGCTGTCGGCAATCACCAGAAACACCGGCTGCCCGACGTAATGCACGGTGCCCACCGCCAGCAACGGCTCGTCATGCGCGGACGGGCTGCAATCCGGCATCTCGGCCAGATCCTCTGCTGACATCACCGCAACGACTCCCGGCGCAGCCCGCACCGCCGACAGGTCCATCCCCGTGATCTCGCCATGCGCCAAGGAGGACAACCCGAACGCCAGATGCAGCGCATTGGCCGGTAAGGACAGGTCATCAATATACCGCGCCTGCCCCGTCACATGCAGGGGGGCGGCATCATGCGGCAACGCTTTCCCCATGCTCATGCCGACACCTCCAGTACCGACACAGGCACGCCCGCCAGATCATGGAAATATCGCCGCATCAGGTTCTGCGCGACCAGAAGCCTATACTCCGCGCTCGCCCGCATGTCGCTCAGCGGAGTGAAATCCCCCGCCATCGCCTCGGCCGCCGCCTCTACAACGTCTTCAGACCACACCTTCCCCACCAGCGCCGCCTCGGCCAAAGACGCCCGCTTCGGCACCCCCGCCATGCCCCCGAACGCGATCCGGGCGGATGTCACCACGCCCCCCTCGACAGACAGATTGAAACACCCGCAGAC
>JANMGI010000734.1:0-7548 GCA_031374565.1 Paracoccaceae bacterium
GACGACTCCGGTGGTGCAGAAGGCGAAGGAAAAGGCTATCCCCTCGCTTTACTTCACAAATCTGATCTCGGCCCGGCCCCTGATGGGACCGGCGGGGGCAGGGTCCCTGGCGCAGGTCGTCAATGCGGCGATGGGCAACAAGACCCGGATGGAGGGCATGAAGGCCTTCTTCGAAGGGGTCGGAACCGGCGATACCTCGGGCATCTGGGAAGGTGCGCCGAACCTGCGGCCCGATTTCCGGGCGATCCATCAGAAGAAACTCGACAAGGCGGCCAAGGCTGCTAAAGCCGAGGAGATGATCTGATGCTGGTGCAGGACCATGACCGGGCAGGCGGCTACTGGGGGGCGATCTATGCCTTCTGCGCCGTGAAGGGCCTTCAAGTGGTCATTGACGGCCCGGTTGGCTGCGAAAATCTGCCGGTCACGTCCGTCCTGCACTACACCGACGCTTTGCCGCCGCATGAGCTACCGATCGTGGTGACCGGGCTTGGTGAAGGCGAAATGACTTCGGGGACCGAGACCTCGATGGCGCGGGCCTGGAAGACTTTGGACCCGGCTTTGCCTGCGGTCGTGGTCACTGGAAGCATTGCCGAGATGATTGGCGGCGGAGTCACCCCTGCCGGGACCAACATCCAGCGCTTCCTGCCGCGCACCATAGACGAAGACCAATGGCAGTGCGCCGACCGGGCGATGACCTGGATCTTTACCGAGTTTGGGATGACCAAAGGAAGGATGCCGCCCGAAACGCCGCGTCCTGAAGGTTCGAAGCCGCGCGTCAATATCCTGGGGCCGATGTACGGCACCTTCAACATGGCGAGCGATCTGCACGAGATCCGCCGTCTGATTGAAGGCATCGGGGCCGAAGTCCATATGGTGATGCCGCTGGGTGCCCACATCGCCGAGATGCGGAACCTGGTCAACGCCGACGTCAACGTGGTGATGTATCGCGAGTTCGGTCGGGGCCTCGCCGAGTGTCTGGGCAAGCCCTACCTACAGGCGCCGATGGGGCTGGAGTCGACCACGCTGTTCCTGCGCACTTTGGGCGAGATGCTGGGGCTGGACCCGGAACCGTTCATCGAGCGTGAGAAGCATTCGACGCTGAAGCCGCTGTGGGATCTGTGGCGGTCCGTCACGCAAGACTTCTTCGCAACGGCCAGCTTCGCCATCGTCGCGAACGAGACCCACACGCGCGGCATCCGCAAGTATCTGGAAGACGACCTTGGCCTGCCTTGCGCCTTTGCGGTGCCTCGGCTTGCCGGGAAGAAGACCAACAACGAAGGTGTGCGGGCGCTGATGAAGCAGCACCGGCCGCTGATTGTGATGGGGTCGATCAACGAGAAGATGTATCTGGCCGAGCTGAAGGGCGGGCATGGTCCCGCGCCAAGCTTCATCCCGGCCAGCTTCCCCGGCGCTGCGATCCGTCGCGCCACGGGGACGCCGTTCATGGGCTATGCGGGCGCGGTCTACCTCTTGCAGGAAGTGTGCAACGGGCTCTTTGACGCGCTGTTTCACATCCTGCCCTTGGGCAGTGAGATGGACAGTGCTGCGGCCACACCCACCACCCTGCGCCGCGACATGCCCTGGGATACCGACGCGCAGATGGCGCTGGACCGTATCCTGCAACAGCACCCGGTGCTGACCCGCATTTCCGCTGCGCGCACGTTGCGCGATGCGGCCGAAAAGACCGCGCTCGACCACGGGGCCGAGCGTGTCATCCTGGAATTCGTCGAAACCCTGTCGGGTGTGCCAAGTGCAAACCCTGCCGGTACCGCAAGGGGAGAGAGACCATGAGCGACCAGAGCTACATCAGCCACGTTCAATACAAGGTTGCGCAGCCGAAGCGCACGCCGAAGGCCGAGTATGCCACCTACTTCGGGCTGATCCTGATCCTTGCGCTGCCGGTGCAGTGCCTGGTCTGGCTGGCCTCGGCGCTGCGCCACCTGTCCATTCCGGCGGAAGGTCCCCTGGCACGCGCATTGCGCGACGCCGAGGAGATCACGCCCTCGATCTTCCGCCCCTGAAAAGGCGGATCTTTACGGCCTGACGTGGTGCGCCCGCCCGTCCGGTGAAGCCTTCGGGAGGGGCGGGGGAAACCCCGGCCCTGCCGGACCAGACGGAGCAGCAGTCCGCTGTCCCGTGAACCCAGCCGCAGGGTATGCGGCGTCAGTCACCCCTTTCGGAGGATAACATGGCTGATAAATCTGACCTGAGTTTCACAGGTCTCACCGACGAGCAGGCGCAAGAACTGCATTCCGTCTACATGAGCGGGCTTTGGCTGTTCACAGCCATCGCCGTGGTTGCTCACCTGGCGGTCTACATCTGGCGTCCGTGGTTCTGAGGAGGAACAAGACATGTCAAAGTTCTACAAAATCTGGCTTATCTTCGATCCTCGTCGCGTCTTCGTGGCACAGGGCGTTTTCCTGTTCCTCCTGGCGGCAATGATCCACCTCGTGCTGCTCAGCACGCCGGCCTACAACTGGCTCGACATCGCGGCTGCCAAGCATGGCTACACCGCGCCTGCCGCACCGTAAGGCCCTACGCAACGTCGAGGGCGGCGCAGCATCAAGCCCGCCGCCCTCGACATCCTGACGCCAGACACACATCCGGCAGGCCCCCGCCCGCGCGCTTTCGTTGCGCGTGGAGGCCGCACTGACCGTAGAAAAACGGAGAGGGAAGCATGGCACTGCTCAGCTTCGAACGAAAATACCGCGTGCCGGGGGGCACGCTTGTCGGGGGCAATCTGTTCGACTTCTGGGTCGGCCCCTTTTACGTCGGCTTCTTCGGCGTATTGTCATTCTTTTTCGCCGTGCTGGGCACGCTCCTCATCTTCTACGGAGCGTCGCTGCAAGGCATCTGGAACCCCTGGCTGATCTCGATCAACCCGCCGCCCGTGGAAATGGGACTGGCAATGGCCCCGCTGCGTGAAGGGGGTCTGTGGCAGATCATCACCATCTGTGCGATCGGGTCCTTCGTGTCCTGGGCGCTGCGGGAAGTGGAAATCTGCCGCAAGCTGGGGATGGGCTATCATGTGCCCTTCGCCTTCGGCTTCGCGATCCTGGCTTATGTGACGCTGGTGGTGATCCGGCCGGTGCTGATGGGGGCGTGGGGCTATGCCTTTCCCTACGGCATCTTCAGCCACCTCGATTGGGTGTCGAACACCGGCTACACCTACGGCAACTTCCACTACAATCCGGCGCACATGCTTGCGGTAAGCTTCTTCTTCACCACGGCACTCGCGCTGGCCCTGCACGGGGCACTGATCCTGTCGGCGGCCAACCCTGAAAAGGGAAAGGAAATGCGCACGCCCGACCATGAGGACACCTACTTCCGTGACCTCATCGGCTATTCGGTCGGCACGCTGGGCATTCACCGTCTGGGCCTGCTTCTTGCACTGAACGCTGTCTTCTGGTCGGCGGTCTGCATCGTGATCTCGGGCACAGTATGGTTCGACCAGTGGGTGGTCTGGTGGGATTGGTGGCTGCAATTGCCCTGGTGGGCAGACATTCCGGGAGGCGTAAATGGCTGAGTATCAGAACATTTTCACGCAGGTTCAGGTGCGTGCCGCCCCGGAAATGGGGTTGACCGAAGGGGTCGAGCTGTCGAACCGCACCAAGGGCGCAAGGTTTTCGAACCTTGCGGGCTGGCTCGGCAACGCCCAACTCGGGCCCATCTATCTGGGCACGATGGGAGTGATCTCGCTGGTGGCGGGGGCCGCGTGGTTCTTCACCGTCGGCATGTGGTACTGGCATCAGGCGGGCTACAACCCGGCTGTGTTCCTGCGCGACCTCTTCTGGTTCAGCCTGGAGCCACCGGCCGAAGAATACGGCCTGGGCTTCGCGCCGATTGCCGAAGGGGGGCTCTGGATCATCGCCAGCTTTTTCCTTCTGGTCAGCGTTCTGGCCTGGTGGGTCCGCACCTACCTTCGGGCGCAGGCCCTGGGGATGGGCAAGCACGTCAGCTGGGCCTTTGCCAGCGCGATCTGGCTGTTCCTGGTCCTGGGCCTGATCCGGCCGATCTTCATGGGCAGCTGGAGCCACGCCGTGCCCTACGGCATCTTCAGTCACCTCGACTGGACCAACAACTTCTCTCTTACCTACGGCAACCTGTTCTACAATCCGTTCCACGCGCTAAGCATCGCCTTCCTGTATGGGTCGGCCCTGCTGTTCGCGATGCACGGGGCGACGATCCTGGCCGTCAGCCGCTTTGGCGGCGACCGGGAGCTGGAGCAGATCGTCGACCGGGGCACCGCGTCCGAACGGGCGGCTCTCTTCTGGCGCTGGACCATGGGGTTCAACGCGACGATGGAGGGGATTCACCGCTGGGCCTGGTGGTTCGCCGTGCTGGTCACGCTGACCGGCGGCATCGGCATCCTGTTGACGGGAACGGTCGTCGACAACTGGTTCGTCTGGGCACAAGAGCACGGCTACGCGCCGTTGAACTGAGGAAAGATCATGTCTGACAAATCCTACTTCCACGAACCAAACGACACGGTCCACCTTCGGGTCTGGGCGCTGGGCCAGATGGTCTGGGGCGCGTTCCTCGGGGGGGTGTTCCTGTTCGCGATCTTCGCCTTTCTGGCAGTGATCTACGGAATTGGTCTTCTTCTTCCCGAAGAAAGCCGCCAGACCCCTTCACCCTATGGCGCGCTGGAAGCGCCCTATGTGGTCGAAGGACACGATCTGGCCTGACATCGTGCGGCACGGGGGCAAGCCCTCGTGCCGCGCCTCGCCGATCCGGACCCTTCCTTGGGACCGGATGTCGGGACCTCTGGGCCCCGGTTCCCTTCCTGTCGGACGACAGGCACTTGTGCCGTGTGGCCCAGTTCCACACGGCACCCTTTGCTCCCGAGGATGCAATCATGACCGCGCCCGGTTCCCCATCCGCCATGACCCCGAAACCGATGCTTGACCGCGTGGCCAGCCCCGCAGACCTGCGTGCGCTTGCTGACCACGACCTGCCCCAACTGGCGGATGAATTGCGGCGCGAAGTGATCGAGGTGGTCAGCCAGACCGGCGGACACCTTGGGTCTTCGCTGGGTGTGGTGGAACTGACCGTCGCTCTGCATGCCGTCTTCGACACGCCCCGCGACAAGCTGATCTGGGATGTCGGCCACCAGTGCTATCCGCACAAGATCCTGACCGGCCGTAGGCACCGGATGCTAAGCTTGCGGCAGGCGGATGGCCTGAGCGGTTTCACCAAAAGATCCGAAAGCGAATACGACCCGTTCGGCGCGGCGCATTCCTCGACCTCGATCAGTGCAGCGCTGGGTTTCGCCATGGCGCGCGAGATGGGGCAGGCGGTGGGTGACACGGTTGCAGTCATCGGCGATGGCGCGATCACTGCGGGCATGGCCTATGAGGCGATGAACCACGCTGGCCATCTGGGCAAGCGGTTGTTCGTGATCCTTAACGACAATGACATGTCCATCGCTCCCCCTGTGGGCGCGATGCAGACCTACCTCAACAGCATTGCCGGCAAAGGGCCGCTGGCCACGTTGAAGGCGATTGCCGAAGGGCTGGAGGATCACTTGCCTGCGCCGATCCGCGAAGGCGCACGGCGGGCGCGCGAGATGGCGAGCGACCGGCCTGGTGGGGTTACGTTGTTCGAGAAGCTGGGCTTTTCCTATTTCGGCCCGGTGAATGGCCATGATGTGCCGATGCTTCTGCACGCGCTGCGATCGATGCGCGCCCATGCCGAGGGGCCGGTGCTGCTGCACGTGGTGACAAAAAAGGGCTGCGGCTATGGCCCGGCGGAAGGGGCGGACGACAAGTATCACGGCGTGGCGAAGTTCGACATCGCGACGGGCAAGCAGCACAAGACTCCCGCCAATGCCCCGAACTACACGGCGGTCTTCGGCCAGACCCTGACGGACGAGGCGTCGCGCGATCCGCGTATCGTAGCGATCACCGCCGCGATGCCGGGGGGCACCGGCCTGGACGTGATGCAGAAGCGGTTCCCTGCGCGGGTGTTCGATGTGGGGATTGCCGAACAGCATGGCGTGACCTTTGCGGCAGGACTTGCAGCAGGGGGAATGCGGCCGTTCTGCGCGATCTATTCCAGCTTCCTGCAACGCGGCTATGACCAGATCGTGCATGACGTGGCGCTGCAAAATCTGCCGGTGCGCTTCATGATCGACCGGGCGGGCCTGGTCGGTCAGGACGGGGCGACACATGCTGGAGCCTTTGACGTCATGTTCCTGGCGAACCTGCCGAATATGACCGTGATGGCCGCGGGCGACGAGGCCGACCTTGTCCACATGATCGCCACTGCTGCCGCCCATGACTCTGGCCCCATCGCCTTGCGCTATCCGCGGGGTGAGGGGATGGGCGTCGAGATGCCGGTTCGCGGCGAACCGCTCGCCATCGGCAAAGGCCGCATCCTGCGCGAGGGCAGCGATGTGGCGATTTTGTCCTTCGGTGCGCATCTCTCCGAAGCCCTTGCCGCAGCCACGATCCTCGAGGCCGAGGGGCTGTCGGTCACCGTGGCGGACGCGCGGTTTGCCAAGCCGCTGGACACCGCGCTGATCGACCAGCTGCACCGCGATCACCGCTGCCTGATCACGGTCGAGCAGGGCTCGACCGGGGGATTCGGCGCGATGGTATTGCATCACCTGGCGATGACCGGACGGCTTGATCGGGGCGCGCCCGTGCGGACCATGACACTGCCCGACCGTTTCATCGATCAGGCCAGTCCGGCGCAGATGTATGCCTGGGCCGGGCTTGCCGCACCAGATATTGCTGAAATGGCCAAGAAGACAGTGTCACCCGCTCAGGTTGCAGAGGTTGTCAGGCTGCGCTGACAATTGAAACAAGACCTGCCTGAATTCATTTCAGAAGTGTAAACTTCTGGCGAGATTTCTTGCATAACTGTGCTATGTTCCCTGCGAACGGCTCTGGAGGGGGACGAGGGCAGTGAAGTTTCAGCAGGTCTACGCAGTTGTAGATAGCGAATACCGGATGCTCTGGGTGGGCGGGGAATGGGACGAGTTTGCGCTGCAAAATGCGGCGCAACATGCGCTTGCCAACCATGTGCTTTCGACTTCGCTGATGGCGCACATCGCCGGTGACGAGACGCGGCAACTGACAGCCAGCCTGATCGAGACGGTGTTGCAGACCAAAGAGCCACTGAGGATGGAGTATCGGTGTGATTCTCCCAGTCTGGCGCGGCTGTTCCTGCTGACGATCAAGCCGATGAAGGATGGTCGGGCGCTGATGGTGCATGACCTCAAGGATGCATGGCATTTCTCGCCGCCCCTGAACCAGTGGCACTACGATCCGAACGCGCGCGACTGCAAATGCTCGTTCTGCGGCAACATTCGCTTTTTCGGTGCTTCCGATTGGGTGTCCTGCGACGACATCGGAGAGCGGCATCCCGTACACGTGACGTATGAGGTCTGCGGAGGCTGCCGGTCCAAGGTGGCGCAGTCGATCGAAACAGTTCTGTCAGGCAATGAGACTGCCCCGGAACTGGAAGAAAACCGGCTTCCCGACCTTAGCATGCGGCGTCAGGACATCGACCACAGCGAATAGAGATCTGGGCCAAGCATTT
>JANMGI010000748.1:0-1688 GCA_031374565.1 Paracoccaceae bacterium
TCCTACCAGGCCCAGGTCATCAAGAACGCCCAGGCCCTGGCGGATGAGCTGATGAAGGGCGGCCTCGACATCGTCACCGGCGGCACCGACACCCACCTGATGCTGGTCGACCTGCGCCCCAAGGGCGTGAAGGGCAACGCCACCGAAAAGGCCTTGGGCCGCGCCCACATCACCTGCAACAAGAACGGTATCCCCTTCGACACCGAAAAGCCAACGATCACCTCCGGCGTCCGCCTTGGCACCCCCGCAGGCACCACGCGCGGTTTCGCTGAACCCGAGTTCCGCCAGATCGGCCGCTGGATCATCGAGGTCACCGAAGGGCTGGCGGCGAACGGCGAGGACGGCAACGGTGACGTTGAGGCCAAGGTCAAGGCCGAGGTCGAGGCGCTGTGCAAGACCTTCCCGATCTATCCGGGGCTTTGAGCAGACTGGCTGGGTGCATTTCGGTGCGCCCTACGCCTTTGTGTCAGGCGGTTTCGTAGGGTGGGCAATGTGCCCACGGCCTTTCTGATTTGCATAGTCTCGCACGCGGTAGTGGCGCCGAAGTAGTCCGTTCTTTTCCAGTCGGCACATGTCAAACTCCCCGGATACGTGCATCGCTTGGGGTAAAGTGGTGCATCCATATTTCTTAGGCGTCTGATGGGGAAAGCGGTCCGCAATCCATCGTTTTGCCTCCGAAATCTCCGTCCATCCTTCGACAGCCAGCGCCTGCGCGGCTTCCCGCAGGGCAAAGACGATGCCTGCTCCTGGCCAGAACACCATACCGTCCGGGTTGATCCCGTTGACCGCGGTTTCATGGAACGCGTCTGACCGCACATGCGCCCACCCCTCGTGGAGGGCGCGGTCAAAATCGGCAGCCCATTCCCTCAGGCGCGCCAGATCGGCACCGATGCGTTCGCAGGTCGCGTCCAGATCGTCCAACGCAATCCGGCAGCCATCCAGGCTCCAAAGATCATGCCGTTCCATGAAGTGGTGGATCAGGTCGTTCCGTATCTGCACCAACTGTCGCAGGTCCAGTTCCGTGCGGGCAAAGTCCTCCTCCGTCATTCCAAGGCGCACCGTCATGCGGACTCTCGGCGGACCCGTCTCCGAGTCGTCCTCCCGCTCCTCCAGGGCGGGAGGGTCTCCCCCAACAAGAACCGAGCCGACGAACGACTTGATAAGGGCTCCAAGGGTTTGACGCGACGTTCCGGTCAATCGGGCGGCACGGTCCGATTCAAGATCTTGCACAGTGCCCGAGATGTCATGGTGCACCAGAATGGATTTTAGCTGCCGCTCGTACTGCTGAAGGCGCAGGACGCACCGCCCCACCAGGCGGTTCACTTCCTCTTGCTGCGCCTTCAAGTCCTGTTCAGCCATCATGCTTCCACTCTTTGTCGGACGCACCCCAGCACATCGCGCATCCATCTCCAAGGCTCAACGGGACCAGATCCCCACCTTGACGCTCGCCCTGCCGACCGGTCACATCCCCCGAACCAACTGGCAGGACCCGCATGACCACCCCCACCACCCGTTCCCTCGAACACCGCATGGGCGACTGGGCGCGAGCCCGTCTGCCCTACGCGGTGGCCGAGTTTGTCATGTTCGTCCTCAAGCAAGGCTGGGCCTGCCTCTTCGGCGGTCTCCTTCTGGCCGTGATCATCGCCACCAAACTCATCTGGCAGCCCGACTGGCCCCTTCACCGCTAC
>JANMGI010000776.1:0-2626 GCA_031374565.1 Paracoccaceae bacterium
TCAGCGACTTCGGCGCTTGCAGGAAGAAGCCGTGATACGTGTCGCCGTCTTTGGCGTACCAGCTGTCCCAGAACCAGCGGTCAGATAGTGCGAAGGTCATGTTTGGCTCCTCAACCCTTCACGCCGGTCGAGGCAATCGACGCGATGAAGGCTTTTTGCAGGTAAAGGTAGAAGGCAAGGACCGGGACTGTGATGATGCTCAGGTAGGCCATGACCTCGCCCCAGGCGACATTGAGCTGGAAGAAGTATTGCAACCCGACCATGACCGGGCGGTAGCCTTCTTCCTGTGTGACCATCAGCGGCCAGAGATACTGGTTGTACATCACAAGGAACTTCAAGATCGCCGCCGTGGCAAAGATCGGCCCCGACAGCGGCATGACGATCCGGCGGTAGATCTGGAACCAGCTGGCCCCTTCCACACGAGCGGCCTCGATCAGCTCACCCGGCAGGTCCTTGAAATATTGGACAAACAGGAACACCGTCAGGCCGTCAGCGATGAAGGGGACGATCTGCACGTGATAGCTGTTCAGCCAGCCCCAGGTCACGCCCTCCATCCCTAACCAGGGCAGATGCGCGACCATCATCAGAAGCGGGATCGCGATGGTCTCGAACGGCAGGATCAGCGTGGCAAGAAGCAGCGCGAGCAGCGTGTTGCGGCCCTTCCAGTTCACGAAGACGAAGGCGAACCCGGCAGCCGAGCACAGCAGCAGGGAAAGTGCCACCGTCACCCCGGTCACGAAGACCGAGTTGAACACGAACGTCGCCACCGGCGCGCGTTTGAAGGCGTCGGTGTAGTTCTGAAAGCTGACGTCGCCCACCGGAAGGAAAGCCCGCAGGTTGCCGGAATCTTCCAGAAGCTGCTGGTCGGGCTTGAGGCTGGACATCAGCATGAAGACCAGCGGAAAGACGAAGATCAGCGCGATCAGCCCCAGGACGGCATAGCGCGTCGCCAGGCGGAGGCCACGGTTTTCGGCAGAGATCATGGCCATCAGGTTTTCTCCCGCATCAGCCAGCGTTGGATCAGTGAAATTGACAGCACGATCACGAACAGGATCACCGAGATCGCCGAGCCCGCAGAGATGTCTTGCTTGCCGTAGCCGCGTTCGATGGCCTGGTAGACAATGGTCTGGGTGCTGTCCAACGGACCACCGTTGGTCATCACATCGATCTGCGCAAAAAGACCGAAGGCCTGCATCGTGATGACGATCAGGATCAGGACGGCGGTGTTTCGCAGCCCCGGCCAGGTGATGTAGCGGAAGACTTGGCCTTTGGACGCGCCCTCGATGGCAGCGGCCTCATACAAGGTCGGGCTGATGGTTTGCAGGCCAGAAAGCCAGATCACCATGTGGAAGCCCACCGCCTGCCAGATCGACATCGCGATGATCGACCCCAAAGCCGTCGAAGGGTTGCCAAGCCAGTCCACCGGGGGGATCAGCCCGAAGCTGATCGTGCCCAGAAGGTTGTTCAAAAGCCCGGACTGGCCGTCATAGATCAGCCGCCAGAGCAGCGAGACGACGACGATTGAAACCACCACCGGCATGAAGTAGATCGCCCGGAAGACATTGATCCCGCGCAGGCGCTGGTTGATCAAAAGTGCAAGGCCAAGGGCAACAGCCGCCTGCACCGGGGCCACGATGATCACGAAGATGAAGGTGTTGACGATGGCCTTCGTGAAGACGAGGTCACGCGCCAGAACATAGGTCCGGTCCTCACCTCCCATTGAAAAGCTGAACCATTCCCGCATTCCCGCCAGATCCGGCCGGTCCGGGTTGTTCCGTGTCAGGGTGCGCAAGGACGGATATTCCGGTGCGCCATCCTTCATCACCACGGCCCCCGCGTCGTCCCGGACTGGCTCCAGCGTCAGGACCGCCATGCCCAGAAGCTGGCGGTAGTTGGCCAGTCCGACGAACTCGGTCGCGTTGGGCGAGACGAGGCGCTGGTTCGTGAAGGAAAACCCGAAGGCAAGAAAGAAGGGCAGGATCACGAAACTGGCGATCAGCAGGACAGCCGGTCCTGCCATCAGCCAGCCCGTCCGATTGGATACGGTGAACTTCGATGCCATGGTCGCCTCGACGTCTGAAGGGGGGAAAGACGGCTGGCGGGGTCGCCCGCGCCAGCCAGGTTCTGGGGAGAACCCGGCCCCGGCTGACTGCCGGGACCGCAAGGCCGTTTAGTGGCCGTAGCCGCCGTTCTTTTCGATGTCGGCGTTGATTTCGTCGACAGCCGCGTCAAGCGTTGCCGCAACGTCGGCACCGTTTGCAATGTCGGCCAGTGCCTTTTCAAAGACCTTGGCTTCGACCACGTAGCCCGGCGTCACCGGACGAACCAGCGCCTGTCCTTCGGTCAGACCAAAGAACACCGCCATCGGCCCGCCGTCCTTGTAGTTCTCGGTCATCGCCGCGGCGGTCTTGGTCGCCGGGATCAGCCCGATACCGTTCGAGAAGTCGGCCAGATACTTGTCCTGAAGCGCGAACTCGATGAAGGCAGACGCCCCTTCCGGGTGCTTTGACGCCGCCGAGACGCCAAACTGCCAGCTTGCAGCACCGATTTTCGGACCATTGCCAAAGTCGGGTGCGGGCAGGAATACGGTGTCCGGGAACTGCTTCAGCGTGTTGAGTGCCGCCCA
>JANMGI010000779.1:0-2021 GCA_031374565.1 Paracoccaceae bacterium
TGACCATCTGACGGTGAAGCTGACCGGGTCCTGCGGGCAGTCGCTGGGGGCGTTTTCGGTGAGAGGCCTTAAGCTGGAGGTCCAAGGCGATGCCAACGACTATGTCGGCAAGGGCCTGTCGGGTGGCACGATCACCGTGCGACCGCTGATGTCCTCACCCCTCAAGGCCGAGGAGAACACGATCATCGGGAACACCGTGCTGTACGGTGCGACCGACGGGTTCCTGTTCGCCAGCGGTCGGGCAGGTGAGCGGTTTGGGGTGCGCAACTCGGGTGCTTCGGTGGTCGTAGAAGGCTGCGGGTCGAACGGGTGTGAATACATGACCGGCGGCGTTGCGGTGATCCTGGGACGGATCGGCGCGAACTTCGGGGCGGGAATGACGGGCGGGATGGGGTATGTCTACGACCCCGACGGCGTGGCGGAAGACTTCATGAACCAGGAGACGATCCTGACCTGCGCCGTGGAACATCCGCACTGGGAGATGCAGCTGAAAGGCCTCATCGCCCGGCATCTGGACGAGACTGGTAGCCAGATCGCCGAGCGGATCCTGTCGAATTGGGACCGAGAGCGCCGGAACTTCCTGCAGGTCTGCCCGATGGAGATGGTCAGCCGGCTGCCCTATCCGCTGTCGGACGAGGTGGCGAAAGTCCCGGCGGAATGATTAGGCGCGCCTGGCCCGAAACGGCTGGGCGTGTCCTGTTGCCGGACCGTTTCCACATCGTCACGCGGACGTAATCCTTGAAGCGCAGCAAGGGATGGTGATTCACCCCAGCGGAGACCTTGCCATGCGCCCGTCGCTTGTGACCCTGTGCACTGCCCTGTCCAGTGTGGCCGTTGCGGCCCACGCAGAGACAACTTTTCCCGCCACCTTGGCCGGTCATGCCCTGATCCCGGCGGCGAGCTATATCCCCGCGCCCGCCGATGCGCCAAAGGATGCCGCCCTGTCGGGCAAGTTCACGGATGCGGCCCGGGCGATGGAGGTGGGCACGGTTCCCGGCGACACCGGCGCGATGCATGGCAAGCGGCCCACGGGTCTGTCGGTCCCGTTTGATGGGCAGCCGCTGCAGGGCCTGTCGGGCTTTGCGATGAACCTGGCCGAGGACGGGTCGATCTTCGTTCTGGCCGACAACGGGTTCGGCACCAAGGCGAACAGCCCAGATGCGATGCTGGTGTTCCACCGCATGGTGCCGGATTTCGCGGCTGGAACTGTCGGAGTGAAGGAGACGGTGTTCCTGCGTGATCCGGATTTCAAAGTGCCGTTCCGCATCGCTTACGAGGGCACCGACAACCGCTATCTGACGGGGGCGGACTTTGATCCGGAAAGCATTCAACTGCTGAACGGCGAGATCTGGATCGGCGAAGAGTTCGGCCCCTACATCCTGCGGGTGGCGCTGGATGGCAAGGTGCTGGCGGTCTACCCGACGATGCAGGGCGATGTGCAGCTGAAGGGGCCGGACACCCCCGGCATCAGCGCGGTGTCCGTTCCAGGCAAGGATTGGACCGTGCAGCGGTCAGGCGGCTATGAGGGCATGGCGTTGCAGCCGGGGACGAACCTTTTGTGGGCGATGTTCGAAAAGCCGCTTCTGGGCGAAGATGGCAAACCGGCGGGCACTGCCCTTCTGTCGCGGGCCTTCGATCCGGCCAAGGGCGAATGGACGGGGGCAGAGTTCAAGTTTGCGCTGGCAGACGGGGCAACGGCGATCGGCGATTTCAACTTCATTGACGACACCCGCGCCCTGGTGATCGAGCGCGACAATGGCGAGGGCTTGCCCGCCCTGAAGTGCACGGGCGATCCCGCCCCGGACTGCTTTCCGCTGCCGGCGATGATCAAGCGGGTCGTGCTGATCGACACGGCGCAGGCGGATGCCGAAGGCTTTGTCAAACGCCTTGGCCACGTCGATCTGATGAACATCGCCGACGCCGACGGCATGGCGCGCATCGAGACCGTTGGGGGCGTCGCCGGGACCTTCACACTGCCGTTCTTCACCATCGAGGATGTGCGGATGGTCGATGACGGCCAC
>JANMGI010000016.1:0-2732 GCA_031374565.1 Paracoccaceae bacterium
CTGCTGGTTGGCGATTGACAGGGCCTGGGACGCCAGCTGCTGCTGGACCTGAAGCGCCTGCAACCGGGCAGAGGCTTCTTCCATGTCGGTGTCGACCATGACGCCGATGCCGGTCTTGAGCGAGTCGGTCAGGTTGCCGACAAACTCGTTCTGGATGTCGATGCGCTTTTGCGAGGAACCAAAGGACGCGGCGGCGTCGATCGACGTTTGCAGCATGCCTTCGATGTCTTGAAGCGCCGAACTTGGGTTGTTCACCACATCCACCGTCTTCAGGTCCGACAAGCCGCCGGTGCCCCGCGTGGCTGAAGCCGAGATTGCCGCCGCCTGGTTGGTGTTGTTGGCCACCTGCAGCGCGCCCGCGTTCAGGGTCAGCGTGAAGTCGGAGTCCGACAGGCCACCCGAGGTCAACGAGGATTTCAGGCCCGCAACCAGTGCATCGGCGGTATCGCCTTTCTGCACGGTATATTTGCCTTCGACCGAGCCGATCTTCAGGCTGATCTGGTCGCCAGCCACCATCGCCGTCAGGGTCGCCGGGTTGGCGGCCGCATCATTCTTTGCCAACGCACCGCCGGCGCCCTGGAAAGTAAAGCCACCCAGCGAGGCCGGCGTGCCGGTGACAACCGAAGCCACTGGCGGCACACCAACGTTGGTCGTGCCGGTCAGCGTGCCGCCGCCCGCCGTCAGCGAAGCGCCTGCACTGGTCGACAGGTTCTTCGCATCGACGGTGATGTTGGACGAGGTCACCCCGGTCTGGCTGCGGTCCAGCGAAGACAGCACGTTGACGCTGGTCTGCGAGCCGTTGACCAGGTTCAGGCCGTTGAACTGCGCGGCACCAACAGTCGATTCGATCTGCTTGGTCAGCGCGGTGATGTCGGTCTGGATCTTGGAGCGGTCGACGTTTTCAGCCTGGGCGGCAACGATCTTGCCTTTCACTTCGGTCAGAAGCTTGGTCACGGTTTCCGAGGCGTTGCGGGCAACCGTCAGCGTGGCAGAGCCGACCGAGAGACTGTCCGAGATGCCCTTGAAGCCTTGAACGTCCGATTCCATCACCTTCGAGATCGCCCAGACGGCGGCGTTGTCCTTGGCGGTGGCGACCGACTTGCCCGTCGAGATGTCGGCTTGGGTCTTGTTCAGATTGGCGTTGATGCCCTTCATCGTCTGCAGGGCAACCATCGCGCTGTTGTTGGTCAGGATCGACGACATTTTTCAGTCCTTCACGAGAAGGCCGCTGGTTTCACGGCCGGAAAGCCACATGGCGTGGCAATTTTGGCATTCTGTCCGTGCCGCCGGAGGGTTCCGGAAGCGCCGCCCCGTCATGGGGCGCGAAACCAAAGAAGCCTGAAATCAGCTAACCAAATCCTAAACGCCAATCTGGAAATGCCCGGCATTTGAATAAGTTCATACGCGTCTGGCCGGTTCCAGGCCCAAAGGCGCGATCAGTGCCTTCTGCCCGCGCGCGTCATAGGTCGTCAGGGTTGGTCCGCGCGTGATTTCGCCCATGCGCAGGCGGGCAGCTTTCACGCCACGGGTCGCCGCCTCCAGCAGCCGGGCGTTGCGCAAGGCCTTCTTCTGCACCCTCTCGGCGCTGGCACGGTCGGGGGCGGCCGGACTGGCCGTCTCGATCTGCGGGGTCAGGCGGGCAAGGGCCGCAAGGTCACCGGACAAAAGCGCCTCGGCGGCATGATCAAGCAGGGCTTCAAGCGGCACCATTCTCGGCCTCCACCATCGAGTTGAAGATCAGTTCGGCCAGACCAAGCCCGCCATGCTTGACGATCAGACGGGACTGCTCTTGCCGCAGGAACGACGAAAACTGTTCTTCGCCCTCGCCACCCCCGAAGCTGCCCTGCATCTCTCCAAGGCCCGAATGGGCAAGCATTTCGGACAGGAACGTGGCCTCAAGCTCTTCGGCCTTCGACATGAGAAGGTCGTGGCGTGAGGGCGGTTGGGCAGTGATCGGCGCAATATCCATCGGAGCCTCCGGTTCGGTCGGATTTTCAGCAACGATGCGGGATGGGGGTAAAGAATGGGTAACTTCTCGACCGGATAAAGGGACACGTCCGGCAGAAGTCGTGGAATCATGCAAAGCGTTCAGGCCATTTCTCTTGTGTCCCAAAGCCCGTCAGACCTTACGGCTGGCATGAAGGCTGATCCTGACGGCGACGGTCTGTCCTTTGAGGCAAGCTTTGCGGCTCCGGACCCATGGGCAGACGCGATGACGGTGGGTCCGGGTGATTCTTCCATGCCGGTTCTCATCTGGACTGGTGCCGCGATGTCGGCGACGCCCGTGCCGGTGCTGCGGGCGGATGGCCCTTCGCCAGATGGAACCCTTGCCACATCCGCCGAACCCGTGGGCCCGGTGGGCATGCCTTTACCGGCGTTGCCTGTGTCGGTCGGTGCCGTAGGCACGCCAGGGACCGAGATATTGATCGGCGCCAGCCCTCAGGACCACTCGGACTTTCTGCCGGGCGAAACCACAATGCCGGTCGTGGGCCCGGCGATCTCGTCGCTTTGGACGCCACCGGACGGAACGCGTGTTCCGACTGGCGCAGAAATCAAGGATGGGGCAAAGCCCAGACCGACTGCCTTGGCTCCAGCGCGGTTGCCTGTTGCACAGCCTGCGCCTGTCATGGTCAGCAACGACCCGCAGGCACTGGATTTGGCCAAAGCCGCGGTCGCGGAACCTGCGCCGACGCCAGCGCCTGCGCGTCACGATGGGTCTGACACTCCCGACC
>JANMGI010000037.1:0-2865 GCA_031374565.1 Paracoccaceae bacterium
GCTGCTTGTCCTCGCAATCGCCCGCGTGACCGGGTCCACCAGCGCCGACCGTCTGGTGCTTGCAGGTGTCGCCGTAAGCTTCATCATCATGGCCGGGGCCAACGTCCTGATCTTCCTCGGCGATCCCAAGGCCACCCACACCGTCGTCTTCTGGATGCTTGGCGGCCTTGGCCTAGCCCAGTGGTCGCACCTGATCTACCCAGCCGCCGTCCTTCTGCCCGCCGGTCTCTGGCTCTGGACCCAAGGCCCCGCTCTGAATGCCATGTCGTTGGGGGACGAGACCGCCGCCTCGCTTGGCATCCCGGTCGCGCGCTTCCGCCTCTCGGTCTTTGTCGCCGGGGCGCTGATCACCGGCGTCATGGTCGCCTTTTCCGGCCTCATCGGCTTTGTCGGTTTGATGATGCCCCACCTCGTCCGGCTTCTGGTGGGCGGAGACAACACCCGTGTCCTGCCCCTTTCCGCCCTCCTGGGGGCGATCTTCCTTGTCGTCGCCGACACCGTCGCCCGCGTCGTCATGGCCCCCGAGGATATGCCCATCGGCGTCGTCACCGGCCTTGTGGGTGGCGTGTTTTTCCTCTGGCTCATGGCGCGCAAGACATGAAACGGATCATGATTCAGGGTGCAGGCTCCAACGTCGGCAAATCGATGCTGGTTGCGGGACTTTGCCGCCATTTCACCCGCCTTGGGATGACCGTCCGCCCCTTCAAGCCGCAGAACATGTCGAACAACGCCGCTGTGGCAACGGGGGGGGAGATTGGCCGCGCTCAGGCCCTGCAAGCCCGCGCCTGTGGCGTTACCCCACACGTCGACATGAACCCGGTCCTCTTGAAGCCCGAGTCGGAAACCGGCGCGCAGGTGATCGTGCAAGGTCGGCGCCTGACCACCGTGAAAGCCCGCGACTACGCCGCGCTGAAGCCCCAGCTTATGGCCCCGGTGCTGGAAAGTTTCCGCCGCCTTCAGTCGCAGGCCGACTTGGTCATCGTCGAAGGCGCGGGCAGCCCGGCCGAGGTGAACCTCCGCGCGAACGACATCGCCAACATGGGCTTTGCCATTGCCGCGGATGTGCCGGTGATCCTGACCGGTGACATCGACCGTGGCGGAGTCATTGCGCAACTTGTCGGCACGCAGGCCGTCCTTGACCCCGCAGACGCCGCCATGATCAAAGGCTTCCTGATCAACAAATTCCGCGGCGACCCCCGGCTTTTCGATGACGGCTACCGCCTGATCGAGCAGCGCACCGGCTGGCAGGGCCTTGGCGTCATCCCGTGGTTTCCCGACGCCCACCGTCTGCCCGCCGAGGACGCCGCCGATCTTGGCGGCACACGCGGCACAGGGGCCTTCCTCATCGCCGTCCCCCACCTGAACCGCATCGCCAATTTCGACGACCTCGACCCGCTGGCGCAGGAACCCGGCGTTACCCTAAGGATCGTCAAACCCGGCCAGCCCCTGCCGGTGGAAGCCGACCTGATCATCCTGCCGGGAAGCAAAGCCACCATCGCCGACCTCGCACACGTCCGCGCGCAAGGCTGGGACATCGACCTCGCAGCCGCCCTGCGTCGTGGCGCAAAAATCCTCGGCCTTTGCGGCGGCTATCAAATGCTGGGAACCGAGATCGCCGATCCCGATGGCATCGAAGGCAAACCCGGCTCTGTCCCCGGTCTTGGCCTTCTAGACCTCAAGACCACCATGACCCCCGACAAACGCGTGACCGAGACCGAAGCCCTCCACCCCGCCTCGGGCACCCGCATCAAGGGCTACGAGATCCACCTTGGCCGGACCGAAGGCCCCGACCGCGACCGCCCGATGTTCACAGTGGGGGGCCAGCCCGAGGGCGCCACCCGCGCCGATGGCCGGGTGATGGGCAGCTACCTGCACGGCATGTTCACAGAAGACGCCTTCCGCCGCGCCTTCCTTGCCAGCCTCGGCGCGACACCCGGCAATGTCAGCTACGACCAGACCGTCGAAGACACGCTCGACGCGCTGGCCGATCACCTCGCCGCGCACGTTGACTGTGACCGGCTTCTGGCGCTGGCGTAGATCGGGGCTTGCCCCGACTCACCCGCCCGCGCAGTCCGCGATCGTGGTCGCCAGCCCGGTCAGCAGGGCTGCGTAGGCCCCCGGCCCCGGCTCAAGCGACGACCCCACCGGGTCCAGCGCCGCGCCGATCTTCGCCCCGGTCCCTTCGGCCATCTGGGTCACCAGCGCCGGGTCATGCTGAACCTCTGGGAAGATGCACAGTACCTGACCGGCCTCCATCTTCGACCGCAGGTCCGCCAGTCGCGCCGCACCAGGCGACGAAGCATCCCCAAGCGCGATGCTGCCGACGATCTCGACTCCGTAATGCTCCGCAAAGTAGCCGAAGGCATCATGGAATGACACCAGCGGCTTACCCTGCACAGGGGCCAGGATCGCCGCAACCTCGGTGTCCAGCGCCAAAATCCCCGTCTGCGCCGCCGCTGCATTGGCCGCGTAGGTCGCCGCGTTCTCCGGGTCCAGCTTCGACAGCTCGCCCGCGATCAGCCCCAGCCAGACCTGCGCATTGCCGGGGTCAAGCCAGGCATGCGGGTCTTCGCCGCTGTGCGAATGGCCCTCGTGGTCATGCCCCGCTTCGGCCCCCGTTTCAGCAGGCTCGTCGGCGTGGTCCTGCGCGCCTTCGCCGGGCTCGTCCACATGCCCTGCGCCAAAGGCCTGCACCATCGTCCCTTCGGCATCCAGCAGCGCCAGCGCCGCCACCCCCTCTGGCCGGGTCTCCAGCGCGCTTTCCAGCCAGGGCGTTAGCTCGGGCCCGATCCACACCACAAGGTCCGCATCCGCCACCGCACCGGCCTGGCTGGGCTTCAACTGAAAGTCATGCTCATCCGCCCC
>JANMGI010000046.1:0-1528 GCA_031374565.1 Paracoccaceae bacterium
GGGGCGGATCAGGTGGACGCGGATCGGTGTTGTGTGGCCGAAAGGCTTTTCCTTGGCCGCAATCCGGGTGTTCAGGCGGGCGATCTCGGCCATTTCGGCATTCAGGGCGCCGACGGCAGCCATTTCGATCATGTGGACATATTGGTTCAGCGTGCCCGACCGCCATTCGGGCGTGTTGCCGATGCACCAGATCACCCAAAGCTCGTTCGCGCCGTCCTGAACCGCTTGCAGCAGGTTGGAGTCCTTGATCCAGACCGCGTCGGTCCAGACGGTGCCCTTGGCGGGAACGGCGGGGGTGAACATCGGGAGCGACATGCCCGCCAGAAGCAGGGCCTCGGTGATCTCGGGGTGCGGGATCGAGACTACGGCCTTGCGGGCAAAGTCGCAGACGTTGAAGCGGGCACTGACGCCTTCGGCCTTGGTGATGCGGTCGGCGTCGATGCCGAGATGGGGGTAGACGTAGTCGGTGATACCGTCGAAATCGCCGAAGGCGGCAAGGTTCTGGAACTTCAGGTAGCCCCCCAGAGACAGGGGCGAGATGAAGCCCGACGCGCGCAGGGTCCGCCACCGTTTCGCAAGGTCATCGGGGGCAACGCCAGACATCAGCGCGCCCAGAGTCATCAACCCGCCCGAGGTGCCGTCGCCATGCGAAAAGCGCAGGCCCTCTTCATGCAATCGCTGGATCGCGCCCGCCTGATAGGCCACGCGCATACCGCCGCCCGGCAGGATCAGCGCCCTGCGGTTGGGCTTGTCGGGGGCGATTTGGGGGCGGTGGCTCATGGCTTGGCCATCGCCTGTCGGGCGTTCAGCCAGACGAACAGGAAGGTGACGATCTCGAAGAAGAGAAAGGTCTGATAGGCCTGCATGGGCGCTCCGTCCAAGGCCCAGGACAGCGCCCGCGCAAAGGCACCAAGTCCGACCCCGGCCAGGAAGATCGTGCAATTCAGCCCGCCCGCAAGAATGTCCTTGCGGTAGACGAAGCTGAAGATGCCGAAGGTCAGCAGGATCGCGTTGAGAAAGCGAAGCTGGTTGAGAAGCGTGGATGCCGTAGTCTGGGTATCCGACCCGTCCGGACAGAATATGCCCCAGACCCCGACGGCCAGAAGGAACAGGGTGTAGATCAGGTGCAGGATGCTGGCGATGGGGCCGATCATCTGGGAAGTCTCCTCCAGAAGAGGAAGGCAAGAATGCCGGTGGCAAAGTCGAAAGCAGCAACGCCAAGGGCCAGCCACAGGAAATAGCCCTTCATCCAGGCGATGACGACCAGCCCGGCGGCGGCGATTTTCTGCACCGCGATCCAGAATGAGATGGCCGGGGCATCCGTGCGCTGGATCAGGCTTTGGCAGAACATCGCACCGGTGATGACCATGAACATGCCCACAGTGCCGAAAAGGTGCACCTCGGCCCCGGTTGCGGTCGGCGCGATGAAACCGAGGATAATCTCACCGGCGACAAGCTGGGCGGCACCGGAAAGAAAGGTGATCGCGGCGATGATGATCAGGGTCAGGCGGAGGAGGGCGTCGTTCAT
>JANMGI010000081.1:0-7452 GCA_031374565.1 Paracoccaceae bacterium
GAGGCTCCGAACACCGCCGCCCACGATCTGGAGGAGACCGGCTGATGGAAGCCCTCCTCGCCTCGGCCATCGGCCTTCTTACGGCTGTCGGGATCTACCTGATGCTGCGCCTTCGCACGTTCCCGGTGATCCTCGGCCTCACCTTCCTCAGCTACGGGGTCAACCTCTTCCTCTTCGCCTCCGGCCGCCTTGTCCAGAACGCCGCTCCGATCATCGGCACCGCCGACACCTACGCCGACCCCTTGCCTCAAGCGCTGGTACTGACCGCCATCGTGATCTCTTTCGGAATGACGGCGGTGATCATGATACTGGCCATAGGCGGCCACCTGACCGCGGGCCATGACCGGATCGACCTTGACGAAGACGAGGCAGGGTCGTGACTCCCGGTATGCCACTTTCCCATCACCAAATATCCCCGCCGGAGGCGCGCCGTGGCTCTGCGCGTCCTTCACGCGCAGAGCCGAGACAAAGGACTTGCGCGCCAGCGCTCCTTTCGAAACCCGCCCCCGCCACGGTCCGGCCAGTGTTCCGCAAGGCCGTGACATGAGCCACTGGGTCATCGCCCCGGTCATCCTTCCCGCCCTCGCGGCGGCGCTGATGATCATCGCGCTGCGCGACCGGCTGACGCTGCAACGTCTGGCCAGCGTGGCAACCGTCCTTGCCCTGAACGCCATCGCGATCGCCCTTCTTCACGCCTTAACGACCAGTGGGCCCGAGGCCTACTTCCTTGGCGACTGGCCCGCGCCTTTCGGCATCACCCTCGTCCTCGACCGGCTGTCTGCCCTGATGGTGGCGCTGCTTGCAGCCCTCGCCCTGCCCGTCACGCTATACGCCATCGGCTCCGGCTGGGACCGGAAAGGCGCGCATTTCCACCCGCTGCTCCAGTTTCTGCTGATGGGCATCGCCGGGGCATTCCTGACGGGCGACGCCTTCAACCTTTTCGTGTTCTTCGAGGTCCTGCTGATCGCCTCCTACGGCTTGATGATCCACGGTGGTGGAAAGGCCCGCGTCCGCGCCGGGCTGCAATACATCGCCTTCAACCTTGTAGGCTCCGCGCTCTTTCTTGTCGCACTGGGGCTTCTTTACGGCGTCACCGGCACGCTCAACATGGCTGACCTTGCGGTGAAGCTGCCCACGCTTCCCGAAGGCGACGCCGCCCTTCTGCGCGTGGCGGCGGTGATGCTGATCCTCGTCTTCGCGATCAAGGGGGCGCTTGTGCCCCTGCAATTCTGGCTACCCGGCACCTATGCCAACGCCCCCGGAGTCGTCGCCGCGATGTTCGCGATCATGACCAAAGTTGGCGCCTATGCCACCCTGCGCTTCGCCACGCTTGTCTTCTCGCCGGACCTTCCCGCCACTGGCCTGATCCTGCCCACGCTCCTTTTGCCCGCAGCACTGGTGACCCTGGGCCTTGGGTCCATCGGCACCCTTGGCGCCACCACCCTGCCGCGCCTGGCCGCCTTTGCCGGGATCGCCTCGATGGGCATGGTCTTTCTGGCTCTCGCGCAGATGACCCCGACCGCCACCGCTGCGGCGCTGTACTACATCCTGCACTCCACCTTTGCGACCGCGCTGATGTTTCTGGTGGCTGACCTCGTCTCGCGCCGACGCGCCCATCTGCGTCTTGACGCCGCCAGCCCCATCGCGCAATCCAGCCTCATCTCCGCGCTCTTTTTCGCCGCCGCCATTGCCCTGGCCGGGATGCCGCCTTTGTCCGGCTTTCTCGGCAAGCTGCTCATCCTTGACGCCTGGCGCGATCAGGCCGCCGTCGTATGGCCCGCTGTCTTGATCTCATCCTTCCTGATGGTGCTCGGCCTGTCCCGCGCGGGATCGCTTCTTTTCTGGAAAGCCAGCACTGATCCCGAACCCCCCGCCCCGCCACCCGAACCCCTGGCCCTCGCCGCCACCTTCGCCCTTCTTGCCGCCCTCGTCGCCCTCACCATCTGCGCCGGACCCGTCACCGACTGGCTGACCACCACCGCTAACAGTCTTTACGATCCGCAAGGCTACATTGCCGCCACCCGCCTTGGGGGCACGCAATGAGACGCCTCTTCCCCCACCCCTACCTCTCGCTGACCCTCGTGCTCTTGTGGTTCCTTCTGGTGAACCACTGGAAGCTTGGCAGCCTGGTGATGGCCGTGTTCCTGGCCACTCTCATCCCGCAGCTGACCGCCCGCTGGTGGCCCGACCGACCCGTGATCCGCCGCCCCTTCAGCCTTGCCGCCTACATGCTCCTTGTCCTTTGGGACGTGATCGTCGCCAACTTCCAGGTCGCCCGCATCATCCTCTTCTTCCCCGCCGACCGCATCCGGTCCGCCTGGATCACCGTCCCCCTTGACCTCACCTCGCCCGAGGCGATCAGCCTTCTGGCCGGAACCATCACGATGACCCCCGGCACCCTGACCGCAGACTTCTCTGCCGACGGCCGCGCCCTGCTGATCCACGCGCTGCACGCCCCCGACCCCGACGCCATCCGCGCCGACATCAAGTCCCGCTACGAGGCCCGCCTGAAAAGGATTTTCGAATGATCCTCGCCACCGCCCTGACCTTTGCGCTTTCCGCTTTCGCGTTCGCCCTGGTCCTGAACCTTGTGCGCCTTGCCACCGCGCCAACCCTGACCGACCGCATACTCGCCGTCGACACGATGACAGTGAACATCATCGCGATCCTGGTTCTTTACAGCGTCAAGACCGGCTCGGCCCTGAACTTCGAGGCCGCCCTCCTTTTCGCCCTCACCGGGTTCATTTCCACCGTCGCCTACTGCAAATACCTCTTGCGGGGGAGCATCATCGAATGACCGCCTTCGCCGAAATCCTGATTGCAGGGCTTCTTGTCCTTGGGGGGCTCTTCGGCCTGATCGGCAGCTATGGCCTCTTGAAACTGAAGGACCCGATGCAGCGCCTGCATGCCCCGACCAAGGCCACCACAATCGGCGTCGGTGCTGCCCTCATCGCCTCGGCGCTGGACCTTCTGCTCCTCGGCAAGGGGATCACCTGGCAAGAGATTCTGGTGGCGGTCTTCCTCTTCATGACAGCCCCCCTGTCCGCCCTATATCTCGCCAAGACGCATCTCTTGCGCACGGTCGACAGGTCGACCCTGCCCAAGACCGGCACCGACCGGCCCTGGGCGACACTGGACGACACGTAGGGTGGGCAATCTGCCCACGCTTTTCAGAACAGCGCCACGTTCAGAACCAGATGGACCGCGATAGCCGCTGCGTAGCCCAAGGCAATCGCCCAAGCCCATTTCAGATGCGCCCCGAAAGTATAGACGCCCCGGGCCTGCCCCATCAGCGCTACCCCTGCGGCCGATCCAATGGACAGCATCGACCCGCCCGTCCCCGCCGTCAGCGTGATCAGCAGCCACTCCCCGTCCGACATCTGCGGGTCCATCGTCAGCACCGCAAACATCAGCGGGATATTGTCCACGATGGCCGACAAGGCCCCGATGATCACATTCGCCGGGGTCGGCCCAAGGTCGGTGTACAGAAGCTCGGACGCCAGCCCAAGATAGCCCAGAACCCCAAGGCCCCCAACGGCGAAGATGATCCCGAAGAAAAAGAGAAACGTGTCCCACTCCACCCGCTCCACTTGCCTGAAACTGTCCAGCACCATGTCGGCATCGCCGCGTCGGTTGCCGGTCAGGATCAGGTAGTAGGCAAACATTTGCAAATACCCCAGACCCAGCATCATCCCCAGCGCGGGCGGCAGGTTCAGGAAGTTCTTGAAACTGACCGCCGTGGCAATCGTCAGCGCGAACAGCACCACAACTCCCAGCATTCCGGGCTTTGCCGTCACCCGCTCGGTCACCTCTTCGGGCTTCACGTCCGGCACAGCGGTGTACATCAGCGCGGCTGGCACCAGCCAGTTGACCAGTGACGGCAGGAACAGGTCGAAGAACTCGAAGAACTCCAGCTTGCCCTGCTGCCAGACCATCAGCGTGGTGATGTCGCCAAACGGGCAGAAGGCCCCGCCCGCATTGGCCGCCACCACCACCGAAATGCAGCTCAGGACCACAAAGCGCGGGTTGTCCCGGCCCAGCGCCATCACCACCGCCCCCATGATCAAGGCCGTCGTCATGTTGTCCAGAACCGAAGACAGAAAGAACGACAGGATGCCCGTCAGCAAGAACAGCTGCCGGTAGCCCAGCCCAAGGCTGACCAGCTTCATCCGCAAGACGTCGAAGGCCCGGCGTTCTTCCAGCGTGTTGACGTAAGTGATCGCCACCAGAAGGAACAGGAACAGCTCGCCATATTCCTCGATGATTTCGCTGGCATGGAAATGCGCGGCTTCAGCCTCTCCCGCCATGGCGAAGGCGATCCCGATCAGCGCCCAGATCAGCCCCGCCGCCAGCAGCACCGGCTTTGATTTGCGCATGTGGGTGGATTCTTCGAACACCACCAGCACATAGGCGACCACGAAGATGATCAGCGACAGAATGCCAGCCCAATGGCTCGTTAGGTCCAGCTCCTGCATCGACCGAAAGCTCCCTCGCGCGGTTTCGGCTGCAAGAGGCACCTTTCCGCTTGCAACGTCAACCGCCCCCGCCAGCAGCTAATTGACCATCCGGTCAGCTTTCCGGTCCGAGGCCCTTGCCCCATGGCCCCCCGCATGGCATCGTCGGGCGCAACCGGCACACTCGGGGACATCCCATGAACACGCAGTCGCCAACCCACGCGGGCCTCCTGCCCCAGGTCACCCATGCGCGGAACCCCGGCATGGCACTCGACCTCGACTGGGTCGCATCCGTGCAGGCCAACACCTCAGCGATCGAGCGCCGCGCCGCCACCCTGCCCGGCCGCCGGTCGGTCAAGAAAGACTACCAGGCCGCCTGGCTTTTGAAAGCGATCAGCCTGATCGACCTCACCACCCTTTCAGGAGACGACACCGAAGGCCGCGTCCAGCGCCTCTGCGCCAAGGCCCGCCAGCCGGTGGCGCCGTGGATGCTGGAAAAGCTCGGGATGACCGGAATCACCACCGGTGCCGTCTGCGTCTACCACGACATGGTGGAAACCGCCGTCCGCGCGCTGGAAGGCACCTCGATCCCCGTCGCCGCCGTCTCCACCGGCTTTCCCGCAGGCCTTTCCCCCTTCCGCCTCCGCATCATGGAGATCGGCGAAAGCGTCCGCGCGGGCGCACGGGAAATCGACATCGTCATCTCCCGCCGCCACGTCCTGACTCAAAACTGGCAGGCTCTCTACGACGAAATGCGCGACATGCGCGAAGCCTGCGGCGACGCCCACGTCAAGGCCATCCTCGCCACCGGCGAGCTTGGCACCCTACGCAACGTCGCCCGCGCCTCCCTCATCTGCATGATGGCCGGGGCCGATTTCATCAAGACCTCGACGGGCAAGGAAGGCGTCAACGCCACCCTTCCCGTCACTCTCACCATGGTCCGCGCGATCCGCGACTATGAAGCGCGCACCGGCTTCAAGGTCGGCTACAAACCCGCAGGTGGCATCGCCAAGGCCAAGGACGCGCTGGTCTACCTCTCCCTGATGAAGGACGAACTCGGCCACCCCTGGCTGCAACCCGACCTCTTCCGCTTCGGCGCCTCCTCCCTCCTCGGCGACATCGAACGCCAACTTGAACACCACCTCACCGGCCACTACTCCGCCGCCAACCGCCACGCGATGGGCTGACTCGATGCACCGTGCCCCGCAGCTTTCTCTTCGCCAAATATCCCCGCCGGAGGCGCCCCTCGCCACCCCGCGCGCCGTCGTAGGGTGGGCAATCTGCCCACGCACCGCCAAAGCCAAAAGGCCAAATCCATGACCATCAAGGAAATCTTCGACAGCATGGCCTACGGCCCCGCCCCTGAATCCGCGACCGAAGCCCTCGCCTGGATCGCCAAACACAACGCCACCTTCGGCCACTTCATCGACGGCGCTTTCACCAAACCCGGTGAAACCTTCACCACGTCGAACCCCGCCACCGGCCAACCCCTCGCCCATGTCACCCAGGGCACCGCCGACGACGTCGCATCCGCCGTCGCCGCAGCCCGCCGCGCTCAGCCGAAATGGGCCAAACTCCCGGCCCACAAACGCGCCCAATACCTCTACGCCCTAGCCCGCCTGACGCAAAAACACGCCCGCCTCCTCGCCGTGCTGGAGACCCTCGACAACGGCAAACCGATCCGCGAATCCCGCGACATCGACATCCCCCTCGTCGCCCGCCACTTCTCCTACCACGCAGGCCTCGCCCAGCTCCTCCCCTCCGAACACCCCGACCTAGCACCCCTCGGCGTCTGCGGAGCCATCATCCCCTGGAACTTCCCGCTCCTTATGCTCGCCTGGAAGGTCGCCCCCGCACTTGCCGCAGGCAATACCATCGTCCTCAAACCCGCCGAATACACCCCCCTCACCGCCCTCCTCTTCGCCGAAATCTCCCGCGAGGCGGGCCTGCCCAAGGGCGTGCTCAACATCGTCACCGGCGACGGCTCCACCGGCGCGGCCCTCGTCGATGCCGAGGTAGACAAGATCGCCTTCACCGGCTCAACCTCCGTCGGCAAACGCATCCGCGAGGCCACCGCTGGTACCGGCAAGGCCCTCACCTTGGAGCTCGGCGGCAAGTCCCCCTACATCGTCTTCGACGACGCCGACCTCGACAGCGCCATCGAAGGCCTTGTCGACGCCATCTGGTTCAACCAGGGCCAGGTCTGCTGTGCGGGCTCCCGCCTCCTCGTCCAGGAAGGCATCGCCCCCCGCTTCTACGACAAACTCAAACGCCGGATGGACGGCCTGCGGATCGGCGACCCCCTCGACAAGGCCATCGACATCGGCGCCATCGTCGACCCCATCCAGCTCGACACGATCACCCGACTGGTCAAAGAAAACCCCGAGGGCGAGCACTACCAGGCCCCCTGCCCCCTCCCCGCCCACGGCTCCTTCTACCCTCCCACCCTCATCACCGGCCTCGGCACCGCCTCCCCCCTCATGCAAGAGGAAATCTTCGGCCCCGTCCTCGTCGCCATGACCTTCCGCACGCCCGAAGAAGCCGTCCAGCTTGCCAACAACACCAAATACGGCCTCGCCGCGACGGTGTGGACCGAGAACATCAACCTCGCCCTCGACATCGCCCCGAAACTCAAGGCCGGGGTCGTCTGGGTCAACGCCACCAACCTCTTCGACGCCGCCGCAGGCTTCGGCGGCGTCCGCGAATCCGGCTTCGGGCGTGAGGGCGGATGGGAGGGCCTGATGGCCTACCTCAAACCCGCCGCCAAACCCGCCGCCCTGAAACCCGCCCCCACTCCAACGGCCCCCGCCGACCCCCAAGTCGACGCCCTGGACCGCACCGCCAAGATGTACATCGGCGGCAAACAGGCCCGCCCCGACTCTGGCTACTCGCAACCGATCTACAGCCCCAAAGGCAAACTCCTCGGCCATGTCGGGATCGGCAACCGCAAGGACATCCGCAACGCGGTCGAGGCCGCCCACGCCGCCAAATCCTGGGC
>JANMGI010000094.1:0-1829 GCA_031374565.1 Paracoccaceae bacterium
TCGGCAAATCCAGCTACGGCGCCCATCTTTCTGGTGTGCTGATGGAATGACCCCGCCCCGGACCTGATCCGGGGCCTCGGGGACTGCAGGAGGCCCCGGATCAGGTCCGGGGTGGGCGTCCGTCCGGCAAACCCCGCACCCGCGCCAGCACCTGCTCAGGCCATTCCACCCGCGTCCCCTCTCCCCTTGGGGGGGGAGAGGGTCAGGGAGAGGGGCAGTGTCACCCGCGTACCCGGTTCAGAACCGCAGACAATGCCGTTCGCAGCGCCTCTGCACCGCCCTCTTGCGAAAAAACCCGGAACACCTGCTCGTTCAACCCGCCCTTGGTCGAATACTCGTCCCGCAACTCGGCAAAGCCTTTGGGGCTCCCCTCCGCCACGCGCCCAAGGTTGTCGAACAAACCCGCCAGATAGCTGCGCGCCGAAGCTTCGGGCATACCTTCCGCCACCAGCCAGCCCTGCGCCACGTCCAGCAGTCCAAAGTAGCTGCCCATCAAAGCCGAGCCGACGGCCAGAAGGTCGAACTCATCCTGCGTCCGGCACTCCACCGTCTGGCCCAACCGGTTGAACAGCTCCGCCACCTCCTGGTTTGGGGGATAGATCGGCGTCACGCAGCGCCGGTCCGCCACAAAGGGCAGCGGGATCGCCCGGACAACCGGCAGGTCGACACCGATCCAGCTTTTGATCGTCTCGATCTTCGTCGCCGCCAGCAGGCTCAGCACCCGTTGCCCCGGTCGAAACCGCAGGGGGCGCACCACCTCTTCCGCAATCTGCGGCCGGACCGACAGAAGCACCAGATCGCACTGGTCCACCACCGCCTGATTGCTGTCCGCGACAGTCACCCCCGGGAACCGTGCGACAAGGTCCGCCGCCAGCGCCGCCCGACGCGGCGACAGGACGACGTGTCCCCCCAGCCCTTCGACCATTGCCGCCGCAATGTTTCCGGTTCCGATGAAGCCCAGCTGCACGGCAATTTCCCCCAATCAACTCAGGCCGATCTTGCAAGGGAAGCGCTGCCGCATCAACCCGCGTCCCCTCCCCCTGCCAGGGGGAGGGTCAGGGAGGGGGTCGCCCCGACAGCCAAGAGCAAGGTGTTAAGAATTCCTTAGCGCCCACGACCAAGCACTTGATTTCGCAGAGACATCAGACTTTGTCCACCGTGGACAGAGTCACGCAGCCTCAGCCGCCGGACGCCGGAACGCCCCTGCCGCATCCAGAACCAGCGGCCGGAAATCCGCCCCGCCCGCATCCAAGAGCTCGAACAACTGCCGCCGCATCCGGGGATCCCAGAAATCGTTGATATGCGACGCCAGCAGGGTCACCCCCTCTTCATGCGGCTTCGATTCCATGAACTGGGCAATCTGGTTCGCCATCCGCGTGATCTTTTCAGCCGACATGGGCCTGCTCCATCTTCAAACGATCCGAATGCGAAAAGACCTCGAACCGGTCCCCCCGTGCCAGCGCGATCAGCGTGATCCCCGCTGCTTCCGCCAATTCCACCGCCGCCACCGTCGGCGCCGACACCGCGATGATCACCGGCGCGCCCAGCATGGCCACCTTCTGGACCATGTCCGTGGACACGCGGGAGGTCAGCACCACCGCCCCCTCCGGCCCGATACCGCCGCGCACCATCCCGCCCACCAGCTTGTCCAGCGCGTTGTGACGGCCCACGTCTTCCCGCGTCAGCAGCACCCGCCCGTTCCAGAACGCCGCCCCATGCACAGCCCGCGTCGCATCATGCAGCCGCTGCTCGCCCGGCAAGGCTGCAACCGCCGCCAGCACCTGTGAAGGCGTCATCCGAAACGCGGACGGAGCCACCACCGGCACCTC
>JANMGI010000151.1:0-2663 GCA_031374565.1 Paracoccaceae bacterium
GTCGCCGACGATCTCCTTGGCCTTCGCCACCACATGCGCCACGCCCTTTTCATGCACCTCGCGCGCGTCGATCACGCTGACCCCAAGGTAATCTTCGGTCGTCGTGCGGATGCCGATCTGGACAGACCGCTTCGGGTCCACCAGCCCGGTCTTCACCGCCTTGTAAAGCATGGTGCCATGGTCGATCCGGCTCAGGTCGTCATCCGGCCACAGGTCGGAATGTGCATCGAAATGGATCACCCCCAGCGGCCCGAACTTCTCGGCATAGGCCTTCAGGATCGGAAAGGTGATGTAGTGATCGCCTCCCAGCGTCACCGTCCCGGCCCCCGCGCTCAGGATCGTGCGGATATGGTCGGTCAGCCGGTCCGGGAAATCCGCCACCTTGGCGTAATCGAAGGCAAGATCGCCGTAGTCGATGATCGACAGCTCCTCCAAGGGGTTCGTCGGCCAGCCGTAGGGCGGATCGTAGGGTTGCAAGGTGGAAGCCTCGCGGATCGCCCGCGGCCCGAACCGCGTCCCCGCCCGGTGCGTCACCGCCTGATCGAAGGGCACCCCGGTGATCGCCAAATCAACCCCGGTCAGGTCCTTCGTGTAAGTCCGGCGCAGGAACGACGTCGCCCCGCCGAATGCGTTTTCAAAAGCATAGCCCCGGTTGGAATTCCGGGTGAACGCAGTGTCGACCTGCGTTTTCGCGTCTTCAAGTGCCATGATGGTCTCGGGTCTGTCGGCGCAGTCGTTCAGCGGAGACGCGCGGATCCGGTCGGGGCAAGAAAGCCCTGCCCCGGCCAGAAGTCAAGTCACCCGATCCGGTGGCCTTCCCGGACCAGCTCGTCCGTGACCTTGCGGATCGCGCGTTCCAGCGTCTCGACCACGAAATCCACCTGCCCATTGGTGATGGTCAGGGGTGGCGACATCACGTTTAGATGCCCGATGGGGCGCACCATCAACCCCATCGCCTCCGCCGCGTCCGAGATGCGCTTGCTCTCATTGACCCCGTCCGGCAGCGGCTCCTTGGTCAGCTTGTCCGCCACGTTCTCCACGCAGACCATCAGCCGCCGCCCCCGCACCTGCCCAACCAGCGGCAAAGCCTCCAGCCCCTTTAACCGCTCCAGGAAATAGTCCCCCACCGTGGCCGCGTTTTCCAGCAAACCCTCGCGCTCGATAATTTCAATGCTTTTCAGCGCCGCCGCACAGGATACCGGATGCCCCGAATAGGTGAAACCGCTGGTGAACCACCGCTCCCCCTTCGCGGCCATCACATCCCAGATCCGGTCACTGAAGATCAGCGCCCCAAGCGGCAGATAGCCCGAGGTCAGACCCTTCGCACAAGTGATCATGTCCGGCACCACGCCGAACTCGGCCTCCGAGGCGAACCAGTGGCCAAGGCGACCAAAGGCCGTCACCACCTCGTCGGCGATGAACAGGATGTCGTGGCGCTGACATACCTCCCACATCCGGCGAAGGTAACCATCCGGAGGCACAATCACCCCACCGCTGGCCTGGATCGGCTCGGCAATGAACCCGCCGATGCGCTCCGCCCCGACCCGCGAAATCAGCGCCTCGAACTCGGCCACCAACGCGTCGCAAAACGCAGCCTCGCTCATCCCCTCGGGGCGGCGGTAGGGGTTCGGCGCGGTCAGATGGTGGATGCCGTCGTGTTTGTAGCGAAACTCCTCCACCCGGTCGCCGGGCCGCTTGCCCACCGACTGCGTCAGGTACGTCGACCCGTGATAGGAATGATCTCGCGCGACGATGTCTGTCTTTTCGGGCCGTCCCATGCAGGTCTGCCAGTACCAGACCATCCGCACCGCGGTATCCACCGCCGTGGAACCGCCCGTCGTCAGATGCACCCGGTTCAGGTCCCCCGGCGCAAGCTCTGCCAGCTTGGCACACAGCCGCGCCGAGGGCGCGTTCGTCACATCGACAAAGCTGTTGGAAAACGCCAGCCGCTCCACCTGTTGGGCAATCGCCTGCGCCATCTCGCGCCGTCCCAGCCCCACATTGGTGCACCACATGCCCCCCACGGCATCCAGATACTGCCGCCCCTGCGCATCCCATAGGTAACACCCCTCGCCCCGGTCGATCACCAGACTGCCCTCGCGTTCGAAGGGGCCAAAGTTGGTCCAGGGATGCAAAGCGTGGCTCCGGTCCATCTCCCAAAGGGAATTCGAGCTGGGCCGTGCCAGGGCCATTGGGGCGGTCATTTGGGGCTCTCCGTCTGAATGACACAAGTGGATAACACCGCAAGCCTACCAGTTTGATCAAATCCCGGCCAGCCCCCACCGCCGTCCAAAGGTAGCGGTAGGGCAAGATATGGTGTCCAAAGGTTGATACGGCCCCATCAGGACCCCTCGCCCGCGCCTGCCAGCCTCACCGCCGATTCGCGGCGACGCGCCTGCCAGGGGCAGGCAGGCGCGGCCCGATTTGTCGACGGACAAATCGGGCAAGAAACGGAAAAGGCCCTGCGATCAGAACAGCTTCTGTTTGGCCTTCGCCGCGCTGAAGCCATGGCCCGCCGCGTTGGTGCAGGTCATGCCGGTCTTGGCCGAGACGCAGGAAATTCCGCCCATGGACACCGCCTCGCCATAGGGCAGCACGGGATTGCCGGGGTCCACCATGGAATCCGAAACGCAGGCCAGATACCCTTTGCCATCCGCGTCCAC
>JANMGI010000183.1:0-9304 GCA_031374565.1 Paracoccaceae bacterium
ACGGACAGTTGGCCGAGTGGTCGATGGCGCACGCCTGGAAAGTGTGTAGGCGGGGAACCGTCTCGAGGGTTCGAATCCCTCACTGTCCGCCATATACCATTGATTTTATTAAAAAATTTAACATTCTTGGGATATTCCCAACAAAGAGCCCAACACAGTTGAAACGCTTGCGCCCCCCGTGCTTCTGGCCGGCTTGGCAGAGAAAGTGAGCGGGTGGCATTCGACCCACCTGGCTCGGCAAGAATCCTAGTGCGAACACCTGCGGACGAAGTTTCTCGGGAAAGTCTGCGTACGCGGCTTTGAAGGGGTCGAAGTCGGTGAATTCCGTATCGTTGAAGGCTTTCAGCGAGCGGCGGATAGAACCCGACATTCGTTGGGCAGGGCGAATTTCAATCCGTTGATGTCCAACTCGGTCACGATCATCCCGAGGCTTGACGAGAAGGCACTGGCGACAACGCAGTCCTTGATGAAAACTCTGATCGACAGACGCGACGGAACGGAAATCATGGCGGCTGCAAGAACGTCCTGAAGCTGGGTCAGTTTTGACTTGAGCTACATGCTTTCGTCCCCTGTCTACGACACCAATTTTGTACGGCGAACCTGCATTCCAAGCAGAAGGTGCAGCAGACGACCATGGCAGCCCGCGACGCAGGCCAACTCTGATACCAGATGATACCAGCTTGCGCGGCTGAACCAAGGATCGGCGAAGCGTTATAGCGGCGCTGGACTGCCGGGAACCGAATAGGGTCCGAACTGTTGTCACCCGTGAAAAGCCCAACCCAAGGAGGCAGCCATGTCGGACGTATCGATCAAGACCGTCATCATTCCGGCTGCCGGTCTTGGCACCCGCCTGCAGCCTGCAACCAGAGTGACAGCCAAGGAACTTTTGCCGGTTTATGATCGGGTCGTGCTCGATTTCGCCATTGACGAGGCCGTAAGCCTTGGGGCGGAACGGATCGTCGTCGTGATCAGCCCATCCAAAGTTGCAATCCAGGCCTATCTTGCCGACCGGAGCGAAGGTAACGCAGCACGTACTGCAGACGGCAGACGGATCGGTCCGGAGATCATCTACGTCTTTCAGGAGACTCCGCTTGGGCTGGGACACGCCGTCCACTGCTGCAAAGATGTTGTACTTCCGGGGCCAGTTGCCGTTCTTTTGCCCGATGACATCATGATGGGCCCGAACTGTCTGGCCGAGATGGCATCGCAATACGCGGGCGGTCACATGATCGCGGCCATGCAGGTCAAACCCCAGGAAGCCTCGCAATACGGCATCTTCCGGCTTGGTGGATTGCCCAAAGACAACTGCATGCCAGTGGCGGGTATGGTGGAGAAGCCCAGCCTTGGGACCGCGCCGTCGTCCTTTGCTGCGGTGGGCCGCTACATCCTCGATCCGATGATCTTCGACGTGCTGGAGAACACCCCCAAGGGCAAAGGGGGAGAGGTGCAGTTGACCGATGCCATCAGCATTTCCGGACATGCAGTTCCCGTGGTCGCGTACCGTTTCAGCGGTATCCGGCATGACTGCGGCAATCATGACGGTCTCTTGGCAGCTTCGATTGCGCGCAAGGCCGAAGCCCGGCGGGAAAGTGCCTTTGCCAGTTCTGCGCCCTCGCTTTCCGCTACCCCGACCACTTCCGCTCATGCTATAAATTGCGCATAGAAACGAGTGCTGTGCCGGATTGTCCTTCCAGCCAGCCGCCACCTATCGCCGAAATGGTCTGAATTGCGCGACTCGCGTGAAGCCCTGAAAGGCCTTTTGGTCTGTTGGTCTTTGCACTGATTGTTCTTCGAAGACAGATGTGACGGAACCGGACGCCAGAATTAGGCGTTGTCTCAAGCGTCACGTCCAGATGTGGGCACTGCCATGACCCGAAAGGATACGAACCATGAAATGGGATCAGATCGAAACCAAATGGGCGCTGATGACGCGCCGCATCCGCGCCGACGTTGGCGAAGATCGTACAGAGGTTACGACGGGCTTCGTCAGAACCCACAATCGTCGCGACACTGTCCGGCCGGCCGTCGCCGACGCCCAGCTTTCGGCATTGAAGGATCCTGAGAGCAAGACGTCCGCTAAGTGACAGTCTGGCAGGTGCAGTTTAGCCGTTTGCAATCCCGGGTAGTCTCTCGCTTCAGCCGTGTTCCGGATGTTTGGCAAGAAAATGCGCCGATCCGGGCCGATCTGTTCGGAACAGAACGACTAGAGCATCACGCCGAAACCCTTGCAGCGGCTCAGCCGATCTCGACAGCAAAGCCGCTCCGCGTCCGACCGTTGAAACGCAGGGTCAGAGAAAACGCCGATATCCTGCTTCAAGCCTACCGCACCTGCGGGAAAGCCTTGCAATCGGGTCAGGTGATCGCTCCGGCGGCCGAGTGGCTTCTGGACAACTTTCACCTCGTGGAACAGCAGCTGCGCCAGATCCACGACGATCTGCCGCCTGGTTACTACCGGCAGCTGCCGAAACTCGCCGACGGACCTTTCGCGGGCTACCCAAGGGTCTTCGGTCTGACATGGGCCTATGTTGCACACACCGACAGTCTGATGTCCGGTCCGGTCCTGAGGCGTTTCGTTCAGGCCTATCAGCGGACCCAGCCGCTGATGATCGGCGAGCTTTGGGCCGTAGCGATCACCCTTCGCATTGTCCTGGTCGAGAACATGCGCCGTCTGGCAGAGCAGATCGTGGAAGGTCATGCCTTGCGCCTGCAGGCGGATGAAATCGTCGATGCCGCGCTGGGCGTATCGCAAGTGCCGGGCCAATCAGCATTGCTGGCCATGCAGCGGGCGGTGGCACCGTATGAGACTGGCCCGCTGCCAGATATTGTCGCGGGACAGATCGCCAAGCGGCTGCGGGGCCTTGACCCGTTGCAGACTCCGCTGCTGGGCTGGCTTGAAGACCGCCTGACCCGTCACGGAACGTCGGTCGAGGAGGTGATTGCCAATACCCAAACCCGCCTTGGCGCGTCGAACGTGACCATGCGGAACATCGTGACTTCGATGCGACTGGCCTCCGAAATGGATTGGGCCGATTTCTTCGAGGAGGTGAGCCTGGTCGATGCCCGTCTGAGGGACAATCCCACCTATGCCGAGATGGATTTTGCGACGCGGAACCGGTACCGGACCGAGATCGAGATTCTTGCCCAAGCCGCACCCCTGACCGAAGACGAGGTGGCGGATACCGCACTGTCCCTCGCTGCCAAGGGTGACGAGGTGCATCGTCGCGACGCTGGATATTGGCTGATCGGCGGGGGTCGCCGCGAGCTTGAGGCCGCCGTCGGGTTCCATCCTCCGGTTCGTCTCGCCCTGTTTCGGCAGGTCGGGCGCTGGGGGCTGCGGGGGTATCTGGTGGCCTTGGTTGCTATGGCGCTGGCAATCTTCGTTCCGCCGCTGGTGGTGATGGCGAACGCCGGGGCGGGACCACTGGCATTGCTGTGCCTTGCGACCATCGGGTTCTTTCTTGCGCTGGACGTGGCCACGTCCATCGTCAACATGCTGATCACCCGCTCGGTCGCCCCGAAACCTTTGCCGGGGCTCGATCTCGCTACCGGTATTCCGCCACACCTGCGCACGCTGGTTGCCGTCCCGGTCCTTTTGCGTAACTCCGACGACATCGCCGAAGAAATCGAGCGTCTGGAGGTCCATCACCTCTCCAGTGCAGGTGGGGCAGTGCATTATGCCTTGCTGTCTGACGCGCAGGACGCCGCGACCGAGAGCGTCCCGGAGGATGCCCGGCTGATCACCGACGCGATCGAAGCGATCGCACGGCTGAACGCGCGCTATCCCAGCGCGGACGGTGACCGCTTCTTCTTCCTGCACCGTCGCCGACTTTGGAATCCGTCCGAAGGCGTCTGGATGGGCTGGGAACGCAAGCGCGGAAAGCTGGCCGAGCTGAACCGCCTCCTGCGCGGGGCGACGGACACCAGCTATTCTGTTGTCAGCAGTCAATTGCCGGGCGACGTCCGCTATGTCCTCACGCTGGACGCTGACACCCGCCTTCTGCGCGGGACGGTCGCGCAGATGGTCGGCAAGATCGCCCATCCCCTTAACCGCGCCCGGTTCGATGCTGGTGCGCAGCGCGTCACCGGCGGCTACGGCATCCTGCAGCCCCGGGTCAGCCCGTCCCTGCCCACAGGACAGGACGGGTCCATCTACCAGCGGCTCTTTTCCAGTCCTGGTGGGATCGAGCCCTACGCGGCCGCAACCTCGGACATCTATCAGGACCTCTTTGGCGAGGGGACGTTCACCGGCAAGGGCATCTATGACGTCGATGCCTTCGAGGCCGCATTGCACGGCCGGGTGCCCGAGAACACGCTTCTTAGCCATGACCTGTTCGAAGGAACCTTTGCGCGGGCCGCCCTCGCCTCGGATATCGAAGTGGTCGAGGATTATCCCGCCCGCTACGACGTGGACATTCGCCGCCAACACCGCTGGGCGCGGGGCGACTGGCAGCTTCTGCCGTGGATTTTTGGAGACCGAAGTGGCGACCGCGGCGGCATTCCGGCCATCGGACGCTGGAAGATGATCGACAACTTGCGCCGGTCGCTGTTGGCTCCCGTTGCTCTGTTGTCCCTCTTTGCAGGCTGGCTGCTGCCGCTGCCGCTTGCCCTGATGTGGACAGGTCTGACGCTGTCAATGGTCGTACTTCCGCGCTTGCTGTCCTTGCCCTTCGGCTTTTTCCCCGCCCGCAGCGGCGTTACACTCAGCAGTCATTTTGCGGCCTTGTGGGAGGATGTGCTTGTCGCGCTTGGCCAAAGTGCCACCAATCTGGTTCTCCTGGCCAATACAGCAGCAACGATGATCGACGCGGTTCTGCGAACCAGTTGGCGGCTTAGAGTCTCACGCCGACACCTTCTGGAATGGATGACAGCGGCACAGATTGGCAGCAGCGCCCGTCCAAGCTTGACGAAGCAATATCTCGCGATGCTTCCCGGCCTGCTGCTTGGCCTTGGCGTCTGCGGGCTGACTTCGGTCCTGAATTCGGCGGTCTGGCCGTTACCGCTGGTCTTCGGACTGATCTGGACTGCCGCCCCCACGCTTGCCCGCGCGATCAGCCTGCCGAGGGCGCAAACGCCGATCACCGCCCTGTCCCCATTGCAGGCACAGGAATTGCGGCTGATCGCCCGCAGGACGTGGCGGTATTTCGAGACCTTCGTGACATCGGAAGAAAATTTTCTGCCGCCTGACAACTTTCAAGAAATCCCCAGACCGGCCATCGCGACCAGAACTTCGCCGACCAATATCGGGCTCTATCTCCTTTCAACGGTCGCGGCCCACGACATGGGCTGGATCGGGCAGCGCGCAGCCCTGCTCCGCCTGCACAACACCCTTCAGACCATCCAGCGGATGCCGCGCTTTCGTGGTCACATTTACAACTGGCACGACACCCGCGACTTGCGGGTACTTGATCCAGCCTATGTCTCGTCCGTCGACAGCGGCAACATGGCGGGCCACCTGATCGCGGTGGCGCAGGCCTGCCTCGACTGGGCGACCAAGCCCAGGCACGATGACCGGCGTGTTCGCCAAGCGATGGTCGATTGCGCCGTACTTGCTCGCCGCTCGCTTGGGAAGGATGCCGAGGAGCTGGACCTGATCCGCACGCTGGCAGACCTCTCTGGTGCGGCGGCCGACCCTGCAACGCCCCTCGCCAGCTTGACCGGCCCGATGGACAAGGCCGTAGCGCTGACCGGCGACACCTTGTCCGAGGCGAAAGTCTGGACGCTGGCGATGCAGTCCGCGCTTGCCGATCACGTGTCCGACCAGGCCGAGACGACCGACGCTCAACTTCTGGCCGAAGTAGAGGCCCTCTGCCGAACCCTTGCGCTTGAGATGGACTTCGGCTTCCTTCTCGACCCGGATCGCAAGCTTCTATCCATCGGCTTTTCCGTTGCGACCAATCGGCTGGATACAAATTGCTATGACCTTCTGGCCTCGGAGGCGCGGCTCGCTAGCCTCTTCGCCATTGCCAAGGGCGATGTCGAGACCCGACACTGGTTCCGTCTGGGTCGACCGGCGACACCAATAGGATCGGGCTCGGCGCTGATCTCGTGGTCTGGCAGCATGTTCGAATACCTGATGCCTTCCCTGGTGATGCGCGCGCCTGCCGGGTCAGTGCTGGAGCAGACCACACGGTTGGTCGTCGCGCGGCAGCGCAGCTATGCGTCGGGTCTGGGGATACCGTGGGGTATATCGGAATCCTCCTACAACGCCCGCGATCTTGAGATGACCTACCAGTATTCCAACTTCGGCGTGCCGGGTCTGGGCCTGAAGCGAGGCCTCAGCGAAAACCGGGTGATCGCGCCCTATGCCACCGGCCTTGCCGCAATGATCGATCCGGTGGCCGCCGCGCAGAACTATGCTGAACTTGCCGGCCTTGGCGCCGAGGGTCGCTATGGGTTCTATGAGGCGGTGGACTTCACGCCTTCTCGACTGCCATCGGGCGAGACTCAGGCAATCGTGCGCAGCTTCATGGCCCACCATCAGGGCATGACAATCACCGCCATTGCCAACGCACTGCAGAACGGACGCCTGCGCGACCGATTTCATGCGGAGCCGATGATTCAGGGCGCCGAGCTTCTGTTGCAGGAGCGTATCCCGCGCGATGTTGCCAGCGCCCCGCCACGCGCGACCGAAGTGATTGTGGGCCCGGTCGAGCCGCACGACGCACCCGCCGTCCGGACGTTCGAGACCCCGGCGGCCGATCCGCCGACAGCGCATCTGCTGTCCAACGGCAACTATGGAGTGATGCTGACGGCTACCGGCGAAGGCTTCAGCCGCTGGCGTGATCTGGCGATCACACGTTGGCGGGCCGAGGCGTCCCAGGCAGCGCATGGCTCGTTCATCTTCCTGCGCGACAGCGGCCTTGGTGAGGTCTGGTCGGCAAGTGTACAACCGACGCGGTCCGGGTCGGACAGGCACCGCGCGGTCTTTTGCGAACACCATGCGGCCTTCACCCACCAGATGCCGCGGCTTACGACTCTGACTGAAGTCGTCGTTTCTGCCGAAGACGACGCCGAGGCCCGACGAGTCACGCTCACCAACACTGGGCGACGCGCGCGGGAGATCGACGTGACCTCCTACGCAGAGCTGGTGCTTGCCCATCCGGCGGCGGATCAGGCGCATCCGGCGTTTTCCAAGATGTTTGTGGTGACGGATTACCTGCCCGAACTTGGCGTCATCATCGCCACTCGCCGCCGCCGGTCACCAGGCGACCCGGAGGTCTGGGCCGCCCATATCGCTGTCGTGGAAGGCGAGGACACCGCCCCGATCCAGATCGAGACGGACCGGGCAAAGTTCATCGGGCGTGGGCGCGACATCGCTTCGGCTGCGATGATCGACCAGCCCCTGTTGGGGACGACTGGCACGGTGCTGGACCCGATCTTCTCGATCCGGCGGCGGGTCAAAGTTCCATCGGGCGGCACCACCCGTGTGACCTTCTGGACTTTGGTCGCCGATACGCCGGATAGGCTTCTCGACCTTGTCGACCGGCACCGCGACCCTTCAGCCTTTGCACGGGCGGCGACCCTGGCCTGGACCCAGGCCCAGGTGCAGTTGCGCCACCTTGGGATTACCCACGCCGATGCGGCCGAGTTCCAGACCCTTGGCGGCATGCTCATGCGCAATGACTTTCGCCTGCGCGCCTCGCCCGCGCAGATCGTCTCAGGCGCGGCTCCGCAATCCGCGCTCTGGGCATTGGGGATCTCGGGCGACCTGCCGATTGTGCTTCTCCGGATCGACGATGCCGCTGACATTGCCGCCCTGCACCAGGCGATCAGTGCGCATGAATACTGGCAGATGCACCAGCATGCCGTCGACTTGGTCATTCTGAACGATCGGACATCGTCCTATGTGCAGGACCTGCAGATCGCAATCGAAAGCGCCGTCCGCGCCGCGCGGTCCCGCCCCCGGGCCACGGGAATCCATGCGCCAGTCAATGGCACGATCCACGCGCTGCGGACGGACCTTCTCAATCCCGGCGCACGCGAGCATCTCATCTCGGTGGCGCGCGTAATACTGGTGGCCAGCCGGGGCGATTTGGCAAGCCAGCTTGCGCGCCTCCTGCCGCTGAAGTCGGTCAAACCGACAAGCCCGCCGCCATCACTTGCACCTTCGCAATCATCCCCTCTGCCCCAGCTTGAGTTCTTCAATGGCACCGGGGGGTTCGGGCTCGACGGGCGCGAATATGTGACGATCCTGCAAGGCGGGCGCACCACACCCGCCCCTTGGATAAACGTCATCGCGAACCCGACCTTCGGCTTCCAGGTCTCGGCCGAAGGCAGCGGCCATGTCTGGTCGGAAAACAGCCGCGAAAACCAGATCACTCCCTGGTCCAATGACCCTGTCACCGACCCATCGGGCGAGGCGATCTATCTGCAGGACCTTGAGAGCGGCCAGATCTGGACACCGACCGCGTTGCCCATTCGTGGCCCCGGCACCTACATCGCGCGCCACGGCTTCGGCTATTCCCGGTTTGAGCACGAAGCCAACGGCATCGCAGCCGAGATGACGCAGTTCGTGCCGCTTGACGCGCCCGCCAAGATCACCCGGCTGCAGCTGCGCAACACTGGCACGATACCACGCACACTTGCGGTCACGGCCTATGCCGAATGGGTGCTGGGCACGGCGCGGGGCGCGACTGCGCCCTACATCCTGACGCGGACCGATCCCGAAACCGGAGCAATCCTGGCGCAGAACAGCTTTAGCACCGGGTTTCCCGGGCGCATTTCTTTTGCCGACTTCGGGGAAGGAACCACCAGCCTGACCGCAGACCGTGCCGAGTTCATAGGGCGGGGCGGGTCGCTTGCCTCGCCTGCTGGCCTGCACACCGGACAGCTTTCGGGCGCGACTGGACCAGCCCTCGACCCCTGCGCCGCCCTGCAACGTCGCCTGATCCTGCGTCCGGGCGAGGCGGTCTCGCTGACCTTCCTTATCGGTCAGACTGACAGCGACACAAGCGCCAGCACTCTGATCAAAAGCCTGCGTGCCGCCGATCCCGAAGCGCTTTTGAAGGCGGTCAAGGATCACTGGACCACGCTTCTCGGGACAGTCCAGATCCGCTCACCTGACCGTGCGATGGACATACTCCTCAACGGCTGGCTCATGTACCAGACGCTCGCCTGCCGCATCTGGGCGCGGGCAGGGTTCTATCAGGCGAGCGGCGCTTACGGCTTCCGCGACCAGTTGCAGGACGGGATGGCGCTGACCTTCGCCCGGCCCGAGATGACCCGTGCCCATCTTCTGCGCGCCGCTGCCCGCCAGTTCCCCGAAGGCGACGTGCAACACTGGTGGCTGCCGCATTCCGGCCAG
>JANMGI010000209.1:0-10040 GCA_031374565.1 Paracoccaceae bacterium
TGCTGGTCGGCCAGCACCTGAATTTCGATGTGGCGGGGCTGGGTGACGAACTTCTCGATGAAGATGCGGTCGTCCCCGAAACTCGCCGCCGCCTCGTTCTTCGAGGACTGGAAGCCTTCGGCCACCTCACCCTCGTTCCAGGCGATCCGCATCCCCTTGCCGCCGCCGCCCGCGCTGGCCTTGATCATCACCGGATAGCCGACCTGGCCCGAAATTTTCACCGCCTCATCCGCATCAGCGATCAGGCCCATGTAGCCGGGCACGGTCGAAACCCCGGCGCCTTGGGCGATCTTCTTCGAGGTGATCTTGTCCCCCATCGCCTCGATGGCCGGGGACGGCGGCCCGATGAACACCACCCCCGCCGCCTCCAACGCCGCTGCGAAGTTGCGGTTCTCGGACAAAAAGCCATACCCAGGATGCACCGCTTGCGCGCCAGTCTGACGCACGGCATCCATGATCTTGTCGATCACGATATAGGACTGCGCCGCGGGGGACGGCCCAATATGCACCGCCTCATCCGCCATCTTGACGTGCAGCGCATTCCGGTCCGCGTCGGAATAGACCGCGACCGTCCTGATCCCCATCTTCCGGGCCGTCTTGATCACGCGGCAGGCGATCTCGCCCCGGTTGGCGATCAGGATCTTGTCAAACATCAGCTTCTCCCTCAGGCGCAAAGAAAAGGACCACCTGGGCGGCTGGCCCGGATGGTCCTTGATGTCACGTCAAACCGCCCGCAGGCGGCCCATTCTGTCGGTCGGTCAGTAGCCCGAGTTGCAGGGCGGCAGGCCGACCTCGATGCCGCAGGTTGCGACACCCGCAAGGCCACCGATGACGGCCCCTGTAAGCAGGTTGCTGTCCGTCGCATCAGCGATGACGACACCCGCCGCAGCACCCGCAACCCCCCGCGAGGTGGGGTCCTGCATGCATCCGGCAAGCGAGGTGGAAAGAAGAGCGAAAGCGACAAGCGATTTGCGCATGGAAGACTGCCTCGTTGGTTTGTTGTTATTGCCGATGATTCTACAGCAATATCACAGGTTTCAAAGCAGTTTTTGCCCAACCACGCGAAGAAGCACCTTGCCCGCCTGACAAGAAACGGTCCGGCCTGGGACGGGCCGGACCGTAGGGAAGGGGAAGGGTAACAACGTAGACTGCGCAAATCATGGCTTGGCGACCATGCTTCAGCCTGGAAACAATGGCGCGCCACTACACCCATTGCAAACGACTTGAGAACACCGCCGCGCGCTTGGGCAAAACCATGCCAGATTGCTGCACATGTCGGCGAATTCATGCCTACTCCTCATCCTCATCCCAGTCGTTCCCCAGGGCATCCGGGGCATCAGCCGCGAAAACCGGCGGGAAGGCCGCTTCGGCCCGCTTCACATCGATCTTCAGCATCGCCTCGTAGGAACAGGGGTCGAACGGGTCTTCCGCCGCCACCACCTCGCGCCCGAACAGCCAAGACAGCCGCCCTGCATCCAGATTTCCCCGCTCGAAGGGTTCGTCCCCGAAACACTGCCAAAGTGCCGCCATGAAGGCCTGGTCGGCCTCACGGTCCGCGTGCTTGCGGTCGCGGAACCGTTCGCGCTTGATCAGCTTCGCCGCGCCTTCTTTCATGTTGGCCCGGCGAATGGTGAACTGGAAATCCGTCCCCGGCATCCGGCCCGGAAAGCCACGGTGTTTCAGCATCTGTCCTGTCCTTTGTCTTGGCAGCCGACAAGACGGATAGGCGAAAGCACCTGCGCAGCCCAGAGGGCATGCGAAAAAATCAGTTTAAATTCAGGGGAAAGCTGCCTGCTTACCGCGCCATAGCGCAGGAGGCGAAAGGTTGGTGCGGGCCCGCCCGGCGCATGCCGGCAGGCCCGCTCCGGAAGGTTACTTGTACTTGCCGGTTTCCACGGGCTCAGCCATAACCGGCTCAGCAACCATTTCTTCTTTTTTGGCACAAGCGGCAAGAGCTGCAACTGCAGCCAGAACCAGAACGAAACGTGCGCTCTTCGACATCCTCTACTCCATCTTTCTCGGGGTGCTTCGGATCCCTCGCGGGCACCCGGCACCTGTTCGCTGTTGAAGGCCGATTTGGCCCGGCCCGATGTCACACTATCCGAAACAAATCCAGATTGGTATGACGGCCCGACCAAGTTCCCGACCTGTGGCGTTCCTACATCAGCCCATTGTGCAAGGCCAGTCAGAAAAACAACATTTCGTGTCGGCATCAAAAGACCTCCCAGACACAAGCGCCGTTTTCGGCCCGGTAGGATTCGAAAAACTGCACCACATCCGGCGCCGCTTCGCCAAAGGGCACGGCCTGGCTCATGAAGGTGATGATGATCTGCTGCGGCGCAGGCACCATTCCATCGGTCCGTTCCAGCGCATAGCTGTCGCAAACCACCTGCATGTCCGCCGATGCCGCCTCAAGATCCTGCGACTGCAGCCCCGGCGCCAGAAACCGAAACCGCGCCGTCGCCCCCGCCGGACCAGGTGCATTGGTGATCACGTCAATCAACGACAAGTCGCGCCCCGAGGGCACTTCCACCTTCGGGCCACTTGCCTTTTCTTCGTCACAACCGGACGCAGCCATCATGGCGACCAATACAAAAGGCCGAAGCTTGAAAATCTGGCGCATCATCACAGCGGAATGTTGTCGTGTTTCTTCCAGGGGGTCGTCACCCGCTTCCCCCTCAGCGCCGCAAAGGCCCGGGCCACCCGGCGACGGGTTGAATGCGGCATGATCACTTCGTCGATGAAGCCCTTTTCAGCGGCCACAAACGGGTTGGCAAAGCGGTCCTCATAGTCCTTGACCCGCCCGGCGATCTTGTCGCGGTCCGAAAGCTCGCTCCGATACAGGATCTCGACCGCGCCCTTCGCCCCCATCACCGCGACCTCGGCGGTGGGCCAGGCATAGTTGAAATCGGCTTTCAGATGCTTTGACGCCATAACGACATAGGCCCCGCCATAGGTCTTGCGGGTCAGGACCGTGACTTTGGGCACCGTCGCCTCGCCATAGGCGAACAGAAGCTTCGCCCCGTGCTTGATCACTCCGCCGTATTCTTGCCCCGTCCCCGGCAGGAACCCCGGCACGTCGACGAAGGTCAGGATCGGGATCTCGAACGCATCGCAAAACCGCACGAACCGCGCGGCCTTTCGGCTGGCGTCGATGTCCAGGCACCCGGCCAGCACCATCGGCTGGTTGGCCACAACACCCACCGTCTGCCCCTCCAGCCGGATGAAGCCGATGATGATGTTGCCCGCGTAATCCTTCTGCACCTCGAAGAAATCACCTTCGTCCGCGACCTTCAGGATCAGCTCCTTCATGTCGTAGGGCTGGTTCGGGTTGTCCGGGACCAGGGTGTCCAGGCTGGACTCGATGCGCGCGGGATCGTCGAAGAACGGCCGCACCGGGGCTTTCTGTCGGTTGTTCAGAGGCAGAAAGTCGAACAGCCGCCGTACCTCGGCAAGGGCTTCGACGTCATTCTCGAACGCCCCGTCTGCAACCGATGACTTCCGCGTATGGGTGCTTGCCCCACCCAGTTCTTCTGCCGTCACCACCTCGTTCGTCACGGTCTTCACCACATCCGGGCCGGTGACGAACATGTAGCTGGAATCCTTCACCATGAAGATGAAGTCGGTCATCGCCGGGGAATAGACCGCCCCCCCGGCGCACGGCCCCATGATCAGCGATATCTGCGGCACCACGCCAGACGCTTCGATGTTGCGCTGAAACACCTCGCCATAGGCGGCAAGGCTGGCAACACCCTCCTGAATCCGCGCCCCGCCTGAATCGTTGATCCCGATCACCGGAGCACCGTTCTGCATCGCCATGTCCATGATCTTGCAGATCTTTGCGCCATGCGTTTCGCTGACCGACCCACCCATGACGGTGAAATCCTGCGAAAAGACATAGACTTGGCGCCCGTTGATCGTGCCCCAGCCGGTCACCACGCCATCGCCTGCCGGGCGGTCCTTCTCCATCCCGAAATCGGTGCAGCGGTGGGTGACGAACATGTCGAACTCTTCGAAACTGTCTTCGTCCAGCAAAAGCTCGACCCGTTCGCGCGCGGTTAGCTTGCCCTTGGCGTGCTGCGCCGCGACCCGGCGTTCGCCGCCCCCGGAACGGGCCGTTGCCCGGCGCGCCTCAAGCTCTTCCTGAATGTCTTTCATCGCGCCCTCCCCACGGCTGATGGTTCTGGCAATCTACGGGAAGGTAACCCGCGCGAGAAGCGGGAAAGAGTAAATTTGCAAAGTCGTGCGTGCAAGCTGCTATCAAATTGCGAAACCGCAAAGCATTGGCCTTGCACCGTTGCCGCGTTAAGCCTGAAAGACCCGTGATCGAGAGGTCCAAATGCCCAACCTGCCCATCCCCGTCATCACCATCGGCCTTCTGATAGCCTCGAACATCTTCATGACGGTCGCGTGGTATGGTCACCTGAAATACGAATCCACCGCGCTGGTCACAGTGATCCTGATCAGCTGGAGCATCGCCTTTTTCGAGTATGTGCTGATGGTCCCCGCCAACCGGATCGGGCATGAACACTTCTCGGCCGCGCAGCTGAAAACGATCCAGGAGGTGATCACGCTGTCGGTTTTCGCCGTCTTCTCCGTGTTCTACCTGAAAGAGCCGCTGACCTGGAACCACCTTGTCGGCTTCAGCTTCATCGCCGTCGGCGCCTTCTTCATCTTCTACAAATGGGCGTGAGGCAGGATTTCCCCACCCGGTCGCCGGTGGACAATCCCGGCTCGCAGGCGTAGCCGAAACCGGATGCAAATCCCCGTATTCCTTGACCGGACCACACCTCCCAAGATCGTCACACTGATCCTCATGGCCGGACTTTCCGCCCTGACCATGAACATCTTCCTGCCCTCGTTGCCCGGTATGGCCACCTACTTCGGCGTGCCCTACGGCGTGATGCAGCAGTCCGTGGCGCTTTACCTGGCTCTCTCCGCCGCGCTCCAGATCATCATCGGCCCCATCTCCGACCGTTATGGCCGCCGCGCGGTGCTGCTTGGGTCGCTGGTCCTGTTTCTCGCTGCCACCATCGGCACCCTCCTTGCCCCAACCGCTACCTGGTTCCTGATTTTCCGCATGGCCCAGGCTGTCATCGCCTCGGGCATGGTCCTCAGCCGGGCCGTCGTGCGCGACATGGTTGCCGATGCCCAGGCCGCCAGCATGATCGGCTACGTCACCATGGGGATGAGCCTGGTGCCGATGATCGGCCCGGTGATCGGCGGGGTCCTGGATGACTTTTACGGCTGGAAGGCGAACTTCGCCCTCCTGTTGATCCTCGGGCTTGGCACCCTCGCCCTCGTCTGGGCCGACCTTGGGGAAACCGCCACCCTCCGCCGCGTCAGCCTTATGGATCAGGTCCGTACCTACCCCACGCTCCTCGCCTCGCGCCGGTTCTGGGGCTACACCCTTGCCGCCGCCTTCGCCTCGGGCTGTTTCTTCGCTTACCTCGGCGGCGCACCTTACGTCGGCGACAAGATTTACGGCCTCTCCTCCTCCCACGTCGGCATACTTTTCGCTTTGACCGCCATCGGTTACGCTGCGGGCAACTTCTTCGCCGGGCGCTACTCCGTCCGCCTCGGCATGAACCGTATGATCCTGCTTGGAACGCTCGTCACCACGTTCGGCCTGGCACTTCTGGCCCTGCTCACCGCGCTTGGCCTCTCCGGCCCGACCGTCTTTTTCGGTCTCACCATCTTCATGGGCCTAGGCAACGGCATCTGTCTGCCGAACGCCAATGCCGGGATGCTGTCGGTCCGCCCCGACCTTGCCGGCACCGCATCGGGCCTGGGTGGGGCGATCCTGATCGGCGGCGGCGCGGCACTTGCTGCCTACGCCGGTGTCCTCCTTGGCCCCGGCGCGACCGAGATGCCGCTGATCCTTCTGATGCTGGCCTCGTCCGTCGCCTCAGTCATCGCGATCCTGTTCGTCATCCGCCGCGCCCGCCAGATCGGAGCTTGACCGGCGAAATTTGCAAAGCCACCGTGTGCTTTGCAAACAGGGGAAGCAGATGACCACACAGAAACTCTACGCCGGGGTCAAGCTGCGGGAAATCCGGGGCCGCCTGTCGCTGACCCAGAAGGTCTTCGCCGAGAAACTCTCGGTGTCCCTACCCTACCTCAATCAGATGGAGAACAACCACCGGCCCATCAGCGCCTCCGTGGTCCTTGCCTTGGCGCAAGAGTTCGGCCTTGACGTGACAGAGCTGACCGTCGGCGAAAGCGAACGCCTGGTCACCGACATGCGCGAGGCCCTTGCAGATCCCGTCTTCACCACCGCCACCCCGCCCGTCGCCGACCTGCGCCTTGCGGCCTCCAACGCGCCCGCGCTGGCCCGTGCGTTCCTCGACTTGCACCGAGCCTACCAGCAAACCCACGAACGTCTCGCCTCGCTGGATGAAGCCTTGGGCCGCGAAGACGCCGCAATCCGCCCCACCGCATGGGAAGAAGTGCGCGACTTCTTTCACTATTGCGACAATTACATCGATGCAATCGACCGCGCCGCCGAACATTTCGCGGCCTCGGCAACCAACGGAAAAACCATCGAATCCCTGGCACAGGACCTGTTGAAGCGCGCAGGCATCAGCCTGCACTATTCAAACACCGCGCCCTTGAGGCACTATGACCCGCAAGCGAAACGCCTGGACATCTCGGCCCGCGCATCAAGCCCCTCGCAACGCTTCCAGCTTCTACATCAGGTGGCACTTCTCACGCAGAATGAACTTCTTGAAGCAACTCTTGACCTTGCAAGGTTTTCCACGCCCGAGGCCCGCGACATCGCCAAGATCGGCCTTGCCAACTACTTCGCCGGAGCAGCACTTTTACCTTACCGCGCTTTTCTTGCCGAAGCGAAGGAACAGCGCCACGACCTTGAACGCCTCGCCGACATCTTCGGTGCCAGCATCGAACAGGTCGGACACCGGCTTTCCACGCTCCAAAGACCCGGCACCAAGGGCATCCCGTTCTTTTTCGTTCGCGTCGATCAGGCGGGCACGATCACCAAGCGCCATTCTTCGACCCGGTTGCAATTCGCGCGCTTCGGCGGGGCCTGCCCCTTGTGGAACGTGCATCAGGCCTTTGAAACACCCGGAAAATTCCTGCGCCAGCTGGCAGAGACTCCTGATGGCGTCCGCTACCTTTGCCTTGCCCGCGATGTGTCGAAACCCGCCGGTGCCTTCCTTGCTCCGGTCCGCCGCTATGCCATCGGTCTGGGCTGCGAAGTGCAACACGCCGCCCAGCTGGTCTATTCCGACGGGCTTGACCTGAAAGGCCGGTTCGAACCCATCGGTATCTCTTGCCGGATTTGCGAACGGGTGAATTGCCACCAACGCTCGGTCCCGCCGCTGGAAGGCCGTCTTCGGGTCAACCCAAACTCCCGCGATGTGCTGCCTTATGAGATAGCGCCATAGGCCAACAATTTAACTCAAATTGTGCTTTCTCTTCCCCAAGTATCCCACTGGGGGTCTGGGGGGTGTGAAACCCCCCAGGGTCGGCTAAATGCGCAACACCTACCGTTGCGACGCCCGCCAGTTCGGGTTGATCCACGGCTCCAGGTTCGACGCGGGCAACGGCGTCCGCCCCAGAATGTGATCCGCCGCCTTCTCGCCGGTCATGATCGACGGCGCGTTCAGGTTGCCGTTCGTGACCTGCGGGAAAATCGACGAATCGGCGACGCGCAGCCCCTCCACCCCGATCACCCGGCAGTCCGGATCGACCACCGCCATCGGATCGCTCGTCCGCCCCATGCGCGCAGTGCCACAGGGGTGATACGCGCTTTCGACATGTTCCCGCAGAAAGTCGTCCAACTGGTCATCGGTCTCGACCCCCGACCCTGGCTGCAATTCTGATTTGAGGAACGGCTTGAATGCCTCCTGCCCGAAAATCTCGCGGGTCAGACGGATCGAAGTGCGGAAATCCTCCCAGTCCGACGGGTCCGACATGTAGTTGAATCGGATCACCGGCGCATCCGTCGGGTTGCCCGACCGCAAGGTGACGGACCCCCGCGACTTCGACCGCATCGGCCCGACATGGGCCTGAAAGCCGTGCCCCTCGACTACGGCCTTGCCATCGTAGCGCACGGCGATGGGCAGGAAATGGTACTGGATGTCGGGATACTCCACCCCGGCTTTCGACCGAATGAAGGCGCAAGCCTCGAACTGGTTCGACGCACCCAGGCCCTTCCCGGTCAGCAGCCACTGCGCCCCGACCCAGGCTTTCCCCCAAAGGTTCCAGTACTTGTACAAGGTTATCGGCTGGCTGGCCGCGAATTGCATGTAGACTTCCAGATGGTCCTGCAGGTTCGCGCCGACCCCGGGCCGGTCCGCGATCACCTCGACCCCATGCTCGCGCAGATGCGCCCCAGGCCCGATCCCCGACAGCATCAGAAGCTTTGGCGAGTTGATCGACGACGCCGCAAGAACGACCTCGCGACCCGCGCGGATCACCTCGCGACCCGCGCGGGTGTCAACCTCGACCCCCACCGCCCGGTTGCCCTCCAGCACCACCCGGCGGGCAAAGCCGCGCACCACATGGACATTCCCCCCCGCCATTGCGGGTTTCAGATAGGCATTTGCCGCCGACCAGCGCCGCCCTTTGTGGATTGTCGCCTCGAAGGGCCCGAACCCTTCTTGCTGCTGGCCGTTGTAATCTTGGGTGACCGGATAGCCCGCCTGCCGCCCGGCCTCGATGAAGGCGTCGAACAACGGGTTCTCCCGCGTCCCGCGATTGACGTGCAGCGGGCCATCCGTCCCCCGGAACTCTGCGCCCGACCCGCCGTGCGACGCCTCCATCCGCTTGAAATAGGGCAGCACGTCGGCATAGGACCAGCCGTCCGCCCCCATCTCGGCCCAGGTGTCGAAGTCCCGCGCATGGCCGCGGACATAGACCATCCCGTTGATGGATGAGGACCCGCCGATCACTTTGCCACGCGGTGTCGCCAGCCGTCGTCCGCCCAAGTGCGGCTCGGGTTCGGTGGCGAACCCCCAGTCGTAGATCCCCATGTTCATCGGGTAGGACAGCGCCCCCGGCATCTGGATGAACGGTCCCGCGTCCGACCCGCCGTGCTCGATCACCACCACCCGCTTGCCCGCCTCGGCCAGCCGGTAAGCCGTTGCACACCCGGCCGAACCCGCCCCCACGATCACATAATCCGCATGCATCCCTCAGACCCCCCGCGCAAGTTCGGCGTCCAGATGGCGCAGCGCCAACCCCACCGCCGCCGCCCCGTCCGGAGGCCCCGATTTCAACACCTCGCGCAGGTAAAGCCCGTCGATCAGCGCCCCAAGCTGCTCGGCTATTCCTTCCGCACGCTCCCCCGCCAAAGGCCGAAGCCCGGCCACAAGGTTCGACCGCAGCCGCCGCTGATAGACCGCAAGCAAGCGCTTCGCCTCGGGCACCGACTGCGCCAGAACCCAGAAGTTCAGCCACGCACCCACTGCCTCACGCCGGAAATTGCCGGGGCTGAACGACGCCCGCAACACCGCCCTGATCCGCCCCTGCGGACCCTCGGCCACCGCCAGCGCGCCCCGCACTTCGGCCCCGTACAGCGTCATGATGTGGCGCATCGCGGCCAGAAACATCTCTTCCTTCGATCCGAAGTAATGGTGCGCCAACGCGCTGGACATCCCCGCCCGCTTGGCAATCTGGCTGACCGTCACGTCCAGCGACCCGACCCTGCCGATCTCGACAATCGTGGCTTTCACCAGCGCTGCCTTGCGGATAGGCTCCATCCCAAGCTTCGGCATCGGTGCGGCCCCAAAAAACTCTTGCCAAACCGAAGTAAGGCGAAGTTTATTGACTCGTCAATCAACAAAAAACCGGGGAGCCTGCATGTCCATCCGTTCAACCCTTCTGACCACCGCTGTCACCTTTGCGCTGGCCGGGTCCGCCCTCGCCGAAGGCTGCGACAAGATCATCTTTTCGGATGTCGGCTGGACCGACATCACTGCCACCACCGCCGCCACCGCACTGATCGCCGAAGCCTTGGGGTACGAGACCGAGATCAAGGTCCTCTCTGTCCCCGTCACCTACACCGGCCTTGC
>JANMGI010000227.1:0-2866 GCA_031374565.1 Paracoccaceae bacterium
GTGACGGTCAGGAACACCATCATCGCCAGCACCGCCGTGACGGCGATGTGCGAGGTGGTGGAGAACGACATCGGGATCAGGCCCAGCATGTTCGACAGGAAGATGAACATGAACAGGGTCATCACGTAGGGAAAGTATTTCAGGCCTTCATGCCCGGCGACGTCCTCGACCATCTTGTGAATGAAGCCGTAGAACATTTCGGCCACCGATTGCCCGCGCGACGGGACAATGGCGCGGCGGCGGGTGGAGAGGACCAGAAGCGCCACAAGGGCGAGAATGGCGATGCCCATCCAGAGGGTGACGTTGGTCGGGGTGTACCAGTAGATCGGGCCGTCGCCGAACAGCGGCTTGACGACAAACTGATCCATCGGATGGATCTGCAGTCCGCCAGCAGCGTGCTCTTCGGTTGCCATCTCTTAGTCCCCTTCGCCCTTTGCCGACTTTTCAGCCGCGTCCTTAGCCAGTTGCTTCGCTGTCCCAAGCATCGTCTTGACGCCCGCCGCAAAGCCTATGAGCGAAAAGATGATCAGGAAGATCGGCAGCGTGCCAAAAAGCACATCCAGCCCGTAACCGATGGCCATTCCGAGAAGCATCCCGGTCACCAGCTCGATCACCATCCTCCAGGCCACCTCGCCCTGCGAGAAACCCTTGACCGTGTTGGTCTTGGCCGGAGCCTCGACGCCCTTCACCTTTGCCAGCCGCGCTTCAAGGTCGCGCAGACGGTCAGGATCGGGTTCGGATGCCATCAACCAAGCCCCTTCACGGTCGTGCAGGTTCTACGGAGCGAGGGGCACAGAGTCAAGCTGCCAGATTGGTCTGCAAGATGTTGAAAAGGAATACGATTCTTCGGTGGCTTCGTACTGGTAAGCCGCACGCCGCCGCTTCCCTATATTCAACCTCGCGGTTGACGATTGCACAGGGCCGCAAGATAGTCACGCTATGACCGACCGACTGGATACCGTCTTTGCCGCTTTGGCCGACCCGACACGCCGGGCGATACTGGGCATGTTGCTGGAAGACGACATGGCCGTGACGGACGTGGCCGAACCCTTCGCGATGAGCCTTGCCGCGATTTCCAAGCACTTGGCGGTGCTGTCCGAGGCCGGGCTGATCAGCCGGGAAAAGCGGGGCCGGGTGATCTGGTGCAAGCTGGAACCCGAGGCGATGCGAGAGGCGACGGTCTGGATGCGGGGGTTCGGGCAGGTCGATCCCTTGGACTTGGACGCCTTTGAGCGGTTTCTGGAACAGGAGTTGTCGGAGGAGGATTAGCGCCGCCGCCAGCGCCGGAGCACGCGCTGCAAAGCGCGCCGCGACCGGATGATCACAGCCGAAATTGGGCCGCGCAGGTGAGGCAGGTCGATGGCGAGGAGCAGAAGCCCGGCGGGCAGCATCCACAGACCGAGGATCGGCAGGAACCAGAAGAGCCCGCCCACAGTCAGCAGGATCGCCAGCGGGAAACGCAGGGGAAACCAGCGGGAACGGCGCAGATGCGTCAGCGGTCCGCGCAAGGGCGGGACAAAGCGTTCCAATGCGTGGAACTGCCGGTGAAACCTGCGGTCGCGCCGTAACATGCCGGGGTGCCTTTCAGGGGCGAAGGTTACGCAAAGGCCATGACAGCGGCGCGACGGCTGCTAGCGCCGCCTGGAGCGCCAGCGTTGGGCAAGGATGTCGGCTTTGCGGCGACCCCGGATGATCAGCGCCGAGATCGGTCCGCGCAGAACTGGCAGGTCGACGGCAAGGAGGAGCAGGCCCAAGGGAAGCATCCAGATGCCGAGGATCGGCAAAAAGGAAAACAGCCCGCCCGCAATCAACAGAAGGGCTAGCGGAAAGCGAATGGGAAACCAGCTGTCGCGACGCAGCGTGGTCATCGGCCCGCGCAGCGGCGGAGCAAGTCTTCCCAACGCGTCGAATTGTCGTTGGAACCTGCGTTCCCGTCTTTGTTGGGTGGCCATTGGCCAAACATGGGTATGCAGGGCTGCGCTTCAAGACGGGCGGGGCGTGCAAGCCGCAATTCCTACGATCCCATGGGTGCCGAAATCTTGAAAGATTTCGGACCGGAGCCTTTGAAGGCTCTGATACGATTTCTTCGAAGAAATCGGTTACCCGTCGATGCGGATGCGGGCGTTTGACGGATCGAAGGGGCTGTCTTCGGTCACCACCGCATCCCATTCCTGAAGGAGCATCTTCACCTTCAGCTTCTGGCCCGGTTCCGCGAGGGCGGCAGGGACGTAGCCCATGCCGATCTGCTTGCCAAAGGCCACGGAATAACCGCCCGAGGTCAGGCGACCGACCTTGATGCCGTCGTGGATCAGCGCCTCTTTGCCCCACGGGTCGGTATCGGACGGGCCGTCGATCAGGAGGGTGACGCATTTCGACCGGACGCCGGTGGCCAGCATCTTTTCCTTGCCCCGGAAGTCCTTGGTCAGGTCGACGAAGCGGTCGAGCGCGGCCTCCAGCGGGGTCGCGTCGCGGCCCAGTTCGTTGCCGAACGCGCGGTAGGATTTTTCCTGACGCAGCCAGTTCTGCGCGCGGGCACCGACGGGTTTCAACCCGTGCTTTTCGCCCGCTTTCAGAAGGAGGTCCCAGAGGTAGCGGCCGAATTCGATCGGGTAGTGCAGTTCCCAGCCCAGCTCTCCGGTATAGGCCACGCGGATCGCGCGGACGGGGCACATGCCAAGCTCGATGTCGCGGGTGGACAGCCAGGGGAAGCGCTTGTTCGACAGGACGGTGTCGGGATCGGCGTCCTTGACGATGTCTTTCAGGAGGGCGCGGGCGTTGGGACCGGCAAGGGCGTAGACGCCCCATTGGGTGGTGATGTCGTGGATGTCGATGGCACCCTTGCCTGCGGCCATCCAGTCATCGGCGG
>JANMGI010000240.1:0-3971 GCA_031374565.1 Paracoccaceae bacterium
AGACCGATTGGTCCAATAGCATGATTAGACCAATCGGTCTAGGCTTCTCCCGCGCCCTCAAGCAGCCTATGTTCTCCTGATGACCGACGAACCCACCACCCGCGACCGCCTCGTTCAAGCCGCCACCCGGCTTTTCCGCCAACGTGGCTATGACGGCACCGGCCTGACCGAGATTCTGGCGCAGGCTGGGGTCCCCAAGGGCTCGCTCTACCACCATTTCCCCGACGGCAAGGCCGACCTCGCCTGCGCAGCCGCTCACTGGACCGCCTCGGAAATCATCCGCGTGATCGACGACAGCTTTCGCACTGCCCCCGACTGGCGACATGGGGTGACCACCTTCTGCTACAAGATGGCCAAGCTTTTCGACATCTTGAACAGCGCCGACGCCTGCCCGATATTCGGCCTGATGTTCGAGGGCCCCGACCACGAGCGTTTCCGCGCCCAAGCCGAACAGTCTTTCGACCGCATCATCGCCGCCGCCGCCAACTACGGCGAGGCGCTTGGCCTTGGCCCCGAAGCCGCCCTCGACGCCGCCGAGACCTTCATAATCGGCTTCCAGGGCAGCTGGACCCTCGCCCGCACCCGCCGCAAGTCCGACGTGCTGCGCGGCTTGCCGAACCGGCTTTACGGCCCGGCCTGACAGCCTTCGCGGTGGACGTTCCGCCCCTCACAGCCTAGTCTGCACCCTGACTGAACGGGGGTTCCATGTCCGACGAGAAAGCCTATCAGGTCCTTGCCCGCAAGTACCGCCCTGCCACCTTTGCCGACCTCATCGGGCAAGAGGCGATGGTCCGCACCCTGAAGAACGCCTTCGCGGCGGACCGGATCGCCCATGCTTTCGTGATGACCGGCGTTCGCGGGGTCGGCAAGACCACCACCGCCCGCATCATCGCCAAGGGCCTGAACTGCACCGGCCCCGACGGCACCGGCGGCCCGACCACCGAACCTTGCGGCAAGTGTGAGCCCTGCATCGCCATCGCCGAAGGCCGCCACGTCGACGTGATGGAGATGGACGCGGCCTCGCGCACCGGGGTTGGCGACATCCGCGAGATCATCGATTCTGTCCACTACCGGGCCGCGTCCGCCCGCTTCAAGGTCTACATCATCGACGAAGTGCACATGCTGTCCACCGCCGCCTTCAACGCGCTTCTGAAGACGCTGGAAGAACCGCCTGCCCACGTCAAATTCATCTTCGCCACCACCGAAATCCGCAAGGTTCCCGTCACCGTCCTGTCGCGCTGCCAGCGCTTTGACCTGAAACGGATCGAGCCGGAAGTGATGATGGCGCACCTGTCGAAGATCGCCGACCTTGAAGGCGCCAAACTGGCGCAGGACGCCTTCGCCCTGATCACCCGCGCCGCCGAAGGGTCCGTCCGCGACGCGATGAGCCTGATGGATCAGGCCATCGCCCATGGCGCGGGTGAGACTTCGGGCGAACAGGTTCGCGCCATGCTGGGCCTCGCCGACCGGGGCCGCACGCTCGACCTGTTCGATCTGATCATGAAGGGTGACGCCGCGACGGCCTTGGCCGAACTCTCGTCGCAATACGCCGATGGGGCCGATCCGATGGCCGTCCTGCGTGATCTGGCCGAGATCACCCACTGGATTTCCGTCATCAAGATCAACCCCTCCGCGGCCGAGGACCCGACCACGCCGCCAGACGAACAGTCGCGCGGTCAGGACATGGCCAGCCGCCTGCCGATGCGCGCGATGACGCGGATGTGGCAGATGCTGCTGAAAGCGACCGAGGAGGTCGCGCTTGCCCCAAACGCCATGATGGCCGCCGAAATGGCCGTCATCCGCTTGACCCATGTCGCCGACCTGCCCGACCCGGAAACGCTGGTAAGAAAGCTTCAGGACAGCCCCCGCCCGCCCGCAGGAAGACCATCGGGCGGACCATCCGGTGGCGGCATCGCCGGCGGTGCCCCTGCCGGAGGCAGCGCCGTCCACGCCCCTCGTCTAGCCCCGGTTCACTCTGCCCCGTCGCGCGGCCCGACGATGACCGCCGCCGCCCCAGCCCTCGCCGAAAGCCAGCATCAGGTCTATGCCACCTTCGAGTCCATCATCGAACTGATCCGCCACAAGCGCGACATGCTCCTCCTGAACGAAGTGGAATCCGGCGTTCGCCTTGTCCGCTACTCCCCCGGCCGGATCGAGTTCGAGCCAGCTTCCGGCGCGAAACCTGACCTTGCCGCAAGACTGGGCCAACGCCTGCAAGGCTGGACCGGCGCGCGCTGGGGCGTATCGGTCGTCTCTTCCGGTGGGGCTGTCAGCATTGCCGAAGCACGGACCACCGAACTGGCGCAGGCCCGGGCCGAGGCCGCCGAAAACCCACTCGTCCTCGCCATCCTGACCGCCTTCCCCGGCGCGAAGATCTCGGAAGTCCGCTCGCCCGAAGCCATCACCGCCCAAGCCGCCGAAGCGGCCCTGCCGCTGGCCGAACCCGATCTCGACGACGATTGGGACCCGTTCGAAGAATGATCCTTCGCCGCGCCACGCCCGAAGACGCGGACGCCCTCGCCCGCCTGAATGCCCATGTGCAGGGCTGGCACGCCGCCCACTACCCTGAAGCGTTCTTTCCCTCACCCGACCAGCAGGCCCTCACCACCTACTTTGCCGACCGCCTGACCGATCCCGCCTGCACCGCCTTCCTGTGCGGCGACCCGGCGACCGGCTACGCCCTTTGCCAGCTTCAGACGCGGGAGCGTTCGATCTTCTCCCCGGCCTACCGCCGCCTGATGATCGACCACATCGCCGTCGCGCCCGAAGCCCGCCGTGAGGGCCAGGGGCGTGCCCTCCTTCAGGCCGCGCGCGATCTCGCGCGGGAGTTGTCGGTCGACGAAATCCTCCTCGATACCTGGGAAGCCAACACCGATGCCCACGCCTTCTTCCGCGCCTCTGGCTTTACCCCCCGTCGAATGCTCTTTCGCGCCACGCCTTGACCTTGCACCGCCCCGCGCGGCACCGTATCTCGGATGAAACGGGTGGAGAACGACATGCTGAAGGGTCTTGGGGCTTTGGGCGGACTTGGCGACATGGCCAAGATGATGAAATCTGCCACCGAAATGCAGGGCAAGCTGGCTGAACTGCAAGAAGACCTCGCCCGCACCCTGGTGATGGGCGAAGCCGGCGGCGGCCTTGTGAAGGTGCGGGCCACGGCGAAGGGCGAAGTCACCGGCCTCGACATCGATCCGTCGATCCTTGTCGCCAGCGAAAAGGAAGTTGTCGAAGACCTGATCCTTGCCGCGATCACCGATGCGCAGCACAAGGGCAAGACGCGCAGCGAACAGGAAATGGCGAAACTTGCCGAATCCGTCGGCTTGCCGCCCGGGATGAAGCTGCCGTTCTGATGGCTGACGACACCGGCATCGAGGCGCTGATCGACCTGATGGCCCGGCTGCCGGGCCTAGGCCCAAGGTCGGCCCGCAGGGCGGTGCTGGTCCTGCTGAAGAAACGCGCGCAACTGATGGCGCCGCTGGCGCAATCCCTGGCCGAAGTGGCCCTCGCCGCCAAGGATTGCCGGACCTGCGGCAACATTTCGACCGATGAAACCTGCGCCATTTGTGCCAACCCTGCCCGCGCGACGGGTGAGCTTTGCGTGGTCGAAGATGTGGCCGATCTCTGGGCGATGGAGCGTGGGCAGGTCTTTCGCGGCCGTTATCACGTCCTGGGTGGAACCCTCTCGGCGCTTGACGCCATCGGTCCGGACGAACTGGGCATCCCCCGCCTTGTCGCCCGCGTGGCCGACGAAAGCATCCACGAGGTCATTCTTGCCCTCAACGCCACCGCCGACGGCCAGACCACGGCTCACTACATCGCCGACGCGCTGGCCGGGACTGATGCGCAAATCACGACCCTCGCCCAGGGCGTCCCCATAGGCGGCGAACTGGATTATCTCGACGATGGCACCATCGGCGCCGCCCTCCGGGCAAGGCGCAAACTGTAGGGTGCGCTACAGCGCACCAATCCCC
>JANMGI010000307.1:0-5324 GCA_031374565.1 Paracoccaceae bacterium
TAGATCCGGTCGGCGTCATCACCACCGAACGCAAGATCGCCGTCGTTGCCGCCATAAAGGGTATCAGCGCCGATATCGCCGTAAAGCGTGTCGATCCCGACCTCGCCGAACACCAGGTCGGCGTCATTGCCACCGTAGAGAAGATCGGTTTCCGTGCCGCCATAGAGAGTGTCGTTGCCAACATCGCCGAAAAGCGTGTCCGCCCCAGCTTCGCCAAGCACCAGATCTGCTTCGGTGCCACCGTAGACAAGGTCAGCCTCTGTCCCGCCGTAAAGTGTATCAAGGCCTGCGTCACCGTAAAGCGTGTCAGCCCCGGCGTCACCGAAGACCCTGTCGCCGTCCGCACCGCCAAAGACGAGATCGCCGTCAGCGCCGCCATAGATGGTGTCAATGCCGATGCCGCCATAAAGCGTATCAAGCCCAACCCCACCAAGCAGCGAGTCAGTACCTGCGCCGCCATCCAGCATGTTTGCGGCGCCGTCGCCGGTGATCGTGTCGTTCCCGGTTCCACCGATCACGTTCTCGATCAAGTTCAGGCTGTCTGTGCCAAGGCCGGTTGCGACCCCCGTAGACAAGTTGACGCTTACAGCGGTGTTGTTTGGCGAGAATGTGCCAACCCCCGCGCCGGTAAGGGCGGTCAGAAATCGGCTGTAATCTGCGGTATCCGTACCGGCGCCGCCATAGAGAGTATCGTTGAACGCCCCGGAACCGCCGATCAGCGTATCGTTGCCGGCACCGCCATAGATCAGGTCGGCTTCGGTTCCGCCGTCCAGAAGATCGTTTCCACCGCCGGTGCCCGCTGCTGGTCCGCCGCGAAGCGTGTCTGCACCCGCAGCACCCCAGATCGAGTCATTTTCGGAGTCGGACCCGACAAAGCTGTCTCCAGCGCCCGTGCCTACAAGTGTCGCCATCTTCGTCTGCCCCTACTTCGCCGCCTTCTGGTAGTCAGTCTTCATGTCCGATCCATGACCAAACCCGAAAACCTTTGCGCCATTATGTTGGCGTCTCAACCAAACTGTTCGCGAACATCATCTACAGATTGTCTCTGCGCAAACATATTGCACAAGCTGTTAACAAAGTCGTCAAGAAATATCGTTTCAGACGATTGCTTCAGCCAAGTGCATCCCATCTGCAATACGGCGGCTTTGCCCATAGGCAGCGCGGCCCGCATCTGTCTTCAACTCAGGAAAAATCTCAAATATTTCAAGCCTCTGAGCATTCCCCAGGCCCTTCAGCGAGTTGTCTTCCGGGTGAAACGTCTCGGTCCAGATGCCGTTGGACAGCACGACCTCGTGCCGGTCGCACATAAAATGCACATAAGTTGTGCCACTTGATTGAACGGTGTGCACACCTTGCGCGGCCAGATGCTTAGCGGCGACAAGCACTTCGCGGTCGGTGTAGCGGACCGTCGAGCGGGTGTTCGAGACCAGAACCCGGTGGTTTGGCGACACCATCATGTCCCGCTCTGGCAGGCCCTTTCCCAGCGAGCCTTGCTGGATGAAAACCGGCAGAAGATGGGGTTCCGCCTGAAAGTCGTGCAGGAACATCTGGGTCTTGCCGACCCAACGCACGGGCTGGATGCCATTGTCGCGTGTGACCACCCGGTCGCCCGCCGAGATCAACTCGACCGGCATTTCCCCGCGCTGAGTGGTGATCAGCGTTCCAGGGGTGTAGCAGGGCGTGCATCGCGGGGCTCGCGCAGTGGAAGCAGCGTCCGACGTTGGTGCAGCAGCGATACCAGAATTCATTGTGTTGTCTCTGTCTTGGGATACCGCAGATCACGGCACCGGGCTTAATCCCTCTTCGATAGCTGTCCGGGTGCGGGGCTGGAAAGTAAAAAAGATGTTTGTAAACAACAACAACACCGGCGCGATTCAGCCGACGCGTGTATCTGCTGAGAAGGGCCTAGGGCGCACACGATCCTGTTGCCAGTTGCCTGTGCAGGCTTGCCTGTCAAATCCGGCTCATAAGGTCTTCCACTCGCTTTGGTTTCAATCCTGACGTGTATTATCCAAACGGACTAACGTCAGAGCGTCTTCGCTTTGGTGCAACCTGGCGGAGACGGCGCCGGTCCCGAAAAGAATCTTCGTCCGTGTTTCACGCATCGGGCCAGGCGGTCTTGCCGGGAAACAAAGCCTGGGATTGCCCGGCCTTTGAAGCAAATCTTGCCGATCACTGACAATGAATTTCAGCTGCAAGGCATCCATGATTCGATTGATGTGGTGCCCGAGGCGAGACTCGAACTCGCAAGCCTTGCGGCGGAGGATTTTGAATCCCCTGCGTCTACCATTCCACCACTCGGGCCACCGGGGGCCGGTTTAGGCAAAACCGGCCGCCTCGTCAACATGCGGACCAGACTAAAGATCGTCGGTCTGGAAGGTGTCACAATCAGCCATCTGGCCCGATTGCAGCCCGATCATGAACCAGCGCGAGCGTTGCTCGGACGTGCCATGGGTGAAGGTGTGGGGCATCGGACGCTGACCGGCGTTCTTTTGCAGCGTATCGTCGCCGATCTGCTTGGCGGCGTTCACCGCCTCTTCCAGATCGCCGCGTTCGATCACGCCCAGAGTCTGCGCGGCCTCGCGGGCCCAGATGCCGGACAGACAATCGGCCTGAAGCTCGATCCGGACCGAGATCGCGTTGGATTCTTCCTGGCTGACCCGCTGACGGACGTCATTGGCCTTGGCGAGGATGCCCAATTCATCCTGGACATGGTGGCCGATCTCGTGGGCGACCACGTAGGCGGCGGCAAAGTCACCATCTGCACCGAGGCGCTGGTGCAGCGTCGTGAAAAAGCCGGTGTCGAGGTAGACCTTCTTGTCCATCGGGCAGTAGAACGGGCCGGTCGCTTCGGACGCGCCTCCGCAGGCGGAGCGGGTGGCGTCCTTGAAGAGGACAAGCGTCGCGGGGGTGTAGGTCTTGTTCAGCTGATCTTTGAAGACCCGCGTCCAGATTTCTTCCGTGTCGCCCAGGACAACTGACACGAACTGACCTTCGGCCTTGTCTTCGGCGGTCAGCTCGACCGGGGTGCCGGACGTGCCGGTATCGCCCCCGCCGGTTCCAAGCAACTGGCTGGGGTCAACCCCGAGGAAAATCGCGATCAGGAACACGACAATGGCCCCCGCCCCGCCGATCCCGCCCATCTTTGCGGCCCCACCGCCACCCATCCGGCGACGATCTTCGACGTTGCTGCTTTCCCTGCGACCGCGCCACTGCATGCATTCACCCCTTGCCGCCCGACGGGCTGTCCACGGTGGACACCCAAGTCGAACCCTGTAAAATCAACCCCTTGGCTGCGGACATTCACGAATCTTTAACCCGTGACACAGCCAGATGCGTGCAAAGCCTAACCGCTGCACGCCCACATCGGAAGCGCGAAAGCACATCTGCGGGACCGGGGCCCCGTTCCCCTTCCCCTTCTGTCCGCCCAAGCCTATGGTCGCGCCGCAGTTTTCACCACGCAAAGAACCCGAAATGACCCTGAACCGTCGCGCGTTGATCCTTCTGGCCTCCCTGGGTTCTATCGCCCTTCTGGGCGGGGCGTTCGCCTTTCAGTACATCGGCGGGCTGGCACCCTGCCAGCTTTGCCTCTACCAGCGCTGGCCCCATGCGGCGGCGATCCTGATCGGTGTCATCGCCTACACGACCGGTTGGCGCGGTCTGGCATGGTTGGGGGCGCTGGCCGCACTGGCCACGGCAGCCATCGGGGCATTCCACTTCGGCGTCGAGATGAAATGGTGGGAGGGTTTGGCCACCTGCACGGCGGGATCGATCGAGGGGATTTCGGCCTCTGACTTGTTGAACCCCGACAAGGACGTCGCCGCCGTGGTGCGCTGCGACGCCATCGCCTGGTCGATGCTGGGGATCTCCATGGCGGGCTGGAACGTGATCCTGTCGCTGGTTCTGGCGGGGATCTGGGTCAAGGCGGCACGCACGAACTGAGCCGGAGCCAAATTTCTTAAGCAAGAAATTTGTTAACGGTCCTGCGCGGCGGGTGCAGAGCGAAACAGCCGCGCATGTTCCCCTATCGCAAAGCGGTCCGTCATCCCGGCGACATAGTCGGCGACGACGCGGGCCAGATGTGTTTCGTCAATGGCGGCGGCCACGTCGGGCTGCCATTCCGACGGCAGCAGCTCGGGATTCTTCAGGAAAAGCGGAAAGAGGTCATCGACCATCCGCGTCACCTCGGCGCGGACCGCCATCACGCTTGGCGCACGATACATCCGGTGGAACAGAAAGCCGCGCACCGCCTTCAGGTCCTGATAGAGCGGTTTGGAAAACCGGATGATCGTGGTGCCCATGTGGCGGATGTCATCCACCGATTTCGGTTGGGCGCTGGCCAGCCGGTTCTGTGCCACCGCGATCACATCTTCCACCATGCGACCGAACACCCGGCGCAGGGCTTCATGGCGGCGGCGCATCTTGTCGAGGCCGGGATAGGTGCGGTCAACTTCCTCGAACGCGGGGCGGGTGACGGGAAGCTCCATCAGGTCGTGTTCGGTGAAGAGACCCGAGCGTAGCCCATCATGCAGGTCGTGGTGCGAATAGGCGACATCGTCGGCGATGGCAGCAACCTGAGCCTCGGCGCTGGCATGGGTGCCAAGCTCCAGATCCCACTGGGCATTCACCTCGGCCAGAGCGTAGGACAAGGGCCCCCCATCTTCAGACTGGGCATGTTTTGCGTCGGCATTCGGCCCGATCACCGGACCGTTGTGTTTCGCAATGCCTTCAAGGGTTTCCCAGGTCAGGTTCAACCCGTCGAAGTCTGGATAGCGACGCTCCAGACGGGTTACGACCCGAAAAGTCTGCACATTGTGATCGAAGCCGCCAAAGCCCTGCATCTGGACCTGCAGCTCATCCTCCCCGGCATGCCCAACTGGCGGATGCCCCAGGTCGTGGGCCAGAGCGATGGTCTCGGCCAGATCCGCGTCCAGCCCCAGGGCTGTCGCCAGTGACCTGGCGATCTGGGCCACCTCCAGCGAATGGGTCAGCCGCGTTCGAAAGTGATCGCCTTCGTGTGCGACAAAGACCTGGGTCTTCTCTTTGAGACGCCGGAACGCCGTGGAATGAATGATCCGGTCTCGGTCACGGGCGAAGTCGGTCCGGGTGCGGCTGTGAGCCTCAACGACCTTGCGCCCTCGTGAGGCGGTGGGATCTTCTGCGTAGGGTGCTCGACTTGGTGTGGAGGATGTCATGAAATCGTTCTATATCACGGCCTCTTGGTCGAAGCCGCCCAGGCCCTCATATAGTCCAGCAAGGACATTCGTCTAACAGGCCATGACCACAACAGACCTTACCCTCTCGCCGTCCGCGGCCAAACGCAT
>JANMGI010000352.1:0-7486 GCA_031374565.1 Paracoccaceae bacterium
CCCATGAAGGTGAAGAAGGGGATGGCCAGCAAAGTGTCATTCGACATCGTCCCCCAGACCCGTTGCGGCATGGTGCCGATCAGCGCCCAGTCCAGCGTGATGTTGCCCGCGGAATAGGGCGCAAGCCACACGCCGACGGCGAAGAACACCAACCCGTTGGCGGCAAGCGAGAAGGCCACGGGATAGCCCAGCAGCAGGAAGACAATCAGGCTGCCGAACATGATCGGCGCCATGTTGATGGCGATGAATTCCAGCATCAGCGCTTCTCTCCCTCTGCCAGCTTCGTCACCGTCTCTGCCAGGTGGGCGCCCTCCAGTTCAGCCGCCTCATGGGCCGAGATGAAGGGATGCGGGTCCTCGATCAGGCCGCGCATGACGGCGATCTTCTTGATGATCTCGGACAGGGCCTGCGCGATCAGAAGCGCAAAGCCTGACGCAAGGATCGCCCGCGCCGGCCAGATGATCAGACCGCCTGCGTTGGTGGAGATCTGGCCCGACTGGAAAGCCTGCCAAGCATAGGGCACCAGAAGCCAGGTCATCAGGATAACGAAGGGCAGGGTGAAGAACACATGCCCGAAAAGGTCGATCCAGTGCTGCGTCCGGCGTGTGCGGGTGCCATAGAACACGTCGATGCGGATGTGCTCGTTCTGTTGCAGCGTGTAGGCCGCCGCCCCCATGAACGCTGCTCCAAACAGATACCACTGCATTTCCAGCAGCGAATTCGACGACCAGTTGAACACTTTGCGCACAATGGCATTGCCAGAGCTGACAAGAACCGCCAGCAAGATCAACCACATCACCGATTTGCCGATAAACGCTGTCACGCGGTCAATCCCGCGTGAGAGGCCAAGCAAAGCCTGCATCCCAAACCCCTCCCATTGCTGGCCGCCATTGGTTCGGCGTGCCTTGCCCAGACGCTAAGGCATCTTGGACCATCCGCCAAGAACTCAACCGCAGGTAGGAAGAAGGTGCCGCTGCGTCAGGCGGCGGCTGACTTGTCCTTCAGGCGCTGCCCGACGACGGCGATGGCCTCGATTACCGGCATGAACTCCAGACCCAGGGGGGTCAGCCCGTATTCCACGGACGGCGGCGATGTCTGCATCACGCTGCGGGTCAGAATGCCGCGCTCTTCCAGCTCTCGCAGCCGCTGGGTCAGCACTTTTGCCGAAACCAGAGGGATGTCGGTCCGCAGTTCCGAAAAGCGTCTGGGGCCAGATGAGAGATACCACAGGATGTTGGGCGTCCAGGCCCCGCCGATGAAGGCCATGCAATCCGAAAGTGGGCACAGCGGATAAGGCGTGCGGTTCTTCAAAGTCATGGCGTAAAAGTCATTGTGTGGCCCCGGCTTCAGACTCAGCAGATAATGCCAAGAACACGTTACCGCAAGTAACCCGTGCACCTGTCAGCCAAGGGGAGGGCCGATTAGATCCCAGCGGTTGCCAAACGGGTCGCGCCAGACCGCCACGCTGCCGTAGGGTTCATGCCGTGGGGCTTCTTCGAATTCCACCCCCACTGACTGCATCGCGGTATGATCGCGGGCGAAGTTGTCGGTCGACAGAAACAGGAACACCCGGCCCCCGGCCTGATTTCCGATGGCCGTCGTCTGCCTGGCCCCCTCGGCCTGCGCCAGAACCAGCCGCAATCCGCCGCCCGAAGGTTCGACCGTGACCCAGCGTTTGCGGCCCTGGTCTATGTCCTCGACGAGCCGGAACCCAAGCTTGCCCACATAGAACGCAATGCCAGCGTCATAGTCGGGCACGACAAGCGCCACTGCGGATATGCGGGCGGTCAAAGCCGGGTGTCGGGCAAGCTGATCCGGGCGACCTGCTCTGCAATCGGATCGACCGACAGGGGATGCAGATCGGCGACATGCGTGGCCGCATCACCCATCTCCACCCATTCGCCGCCCTTGTAGATCTCCAACCCGGAAAACCCCGACTTGTAGCCCATCTTGCGGCTGCCGGGGACCCAGTAGCCAAGGTAGACATACGGCAACCCCGCCTCACGCGCGATGGCCACATGGTCAAGGATCACATAGGTTCCAAGGCTCATGTCGGTCAGGTGCGGGTCATAAAAGCTGTAGACCATGCTGAGACCATCATCGAACACATCGGTCAGGCAGACGGCGGCCAGTTGACGGCCACGTTCGCCGTCGCCGGCGGGCCGGGTGTATTCGATGACCCGGCTTTTGATCGGGGTCTCTTCGATCATCGCGGCGAATTCGAAGATGTCCATATCGGCCATGCCACCATCGGCGTGGCGATCATCCAGATAGCGGCGGAACAGCGTGAACTGGTCTTCCGTCGCCCAGGGGCTGGTCGCGTTGCGCCGCAGGGTGCCCGCCCGCTTCATCACCCGCTTTTGCGTCCGTGACGGGGTGAAGTCTGCCACCCGGATGCGCGCCGACAGGCACGCCGAGCACTCTGCGCAGGAGGGGCGGTAAAGCACATTCTGGCTGCGACGGAAGCCTTGTTTCGACAGGGTGTCGTTCAACTTCTGCGCGTGTTCGCCCTGCAAGGCGGTGAACAGCTTCCGCTCCATCCGCCCCGGCAGGTAGGGGCAGGTCTGCGGCGCCGTCACGTAGAACTGGGGCGTCAGGGGAAGAGAATGGCGCATCGGATTTCTGTCAGGACCGGATTGATGCAGAGCCTAGCAAGGCAAATGGCTTCCGCCAAGGGTCGCGTGCGTTGAAATTGGAAAGCCCACCCGCGCGAGGGCACGGGTGGGCTGGGAAGCGGGTTGGCCGGACCGGATCAGTATTCGCCGGTGCGGGCGCCATTTTCGGTCTTGGCTTCAGCCTCCGTCGCGTCCTGAGTGGCGGTTGCCCGGGCACGGTCGTCCATGAAGCTGTCGAACTCCGACTTGTCTTTTGAAGAGCGCAGGCGTTGCAGAAAGGCCTCGAACGCTTCCTGTTCTTCTTCCAGACGGCGCAGCGCCTGTGCCTTGTAGTCGTCGAAGGCACGGTTGCCGGTCGGCTGGCCCGCGCGCATCGCGTGACGGCCCCAGCCGTGTGAGTGGTCGTGGTTGCGGCGGTTGCCGCAGGAACGTGCGAACATCTGTTTTCCCCAGATCATGTAGGCCAGAAGGGCAAGGCCCACGGGCCAGACAAAGATGAAGCCAAGGACCATGGCGGCGATCCAGGCCCACTTGCCGCGCTGGTCAAGCCAGCCCTCGGCACGACGAAAGGCAGTGCGGATCCCGCCAGGTCGGGCGGTGTCGGTGGTGGTGTACATCGGCGGGTCTCCATTTGATGTGAAGCGATTTCACATGACGGAAGATGCGCCGCACCAGGGTCATGTTCAAGACCTATGTGAATAATATTTACATGGCCGCTCGGGCTTGGCGCAAATCCGCCTGATCAGCCACGAAAAAAGGGCCGCCTTGCGGGGCGGCCCTTTCCGGTCTGTCAGGCCTGCTCAGTCGTCGCAGCAAGGCATCGGGTCGACGCAGCAGGGTCCGCCGTCACAGCATGCGGCTGCATAAGCTGCTCCGCCAAGACCCATGGCCAAAGCCAGGCCGATCATCAGTCGCTTCATTGTCAGTCTCCGTTCAGGATGAAAGTCAAAAGTTCAGACGTCTTTCATCGAAGATCGCGGAGGGGGAATGGCTGGCTGGGCAGCAAGCTGGTCAATTGTCAGATGGCCAAGTGGCAGAAGAAGCGTGTGGTCGCTGGGGATTGTGATGGCAAGACTGAAAATTGCCGGGGATTGCGTCTGACAGAGACTACAGGTCGCACTGCAGGCTCCAAGGGCATCAGCATGGCACGGCGCGCCTACGGTCAACATCGGGCAGCAGCTTTGGGACGCAGATGCGCTGGAGGCCGACACCGCCATAGCAATCAACGTGGTGACCAGCGTCAGAAGCCGAACGAGACTACCTAGCGATAAACGAAAGGGCCCGCAATCGATGCTCATGCTCGATATCCTGTCATGCAGAAAGTCAGTGCTCCAATCACATCCTCGGCAAAAGACGTTGCCCGTTGACCCTTCCTCCCCGCCGCCGCAAGGTCGCCGCATGACCCTTGCCGCCCGCATCATCCGCCTGCCGATCGCCTTCGACCGCGCCGCCGCAACCGACCTGCGCGCCGCACTTCCCGGCTTCGCGCCCGTGGTGATGGACCTGCTCACAGCCACCGCAGGGTGCAGCCCCTACCTGCGCGACCTGATGCTGCGCGAGGCCGACTGGCTGCGCGCGGCCGTCGATGCCCCTGAAGCCGCGCTGGAAACCACCCTCTCCGCCGCCGACAGGCTTCCCGCCGAGGCTTTGCCGCTTGCCCTGCGGCAAGCCAAGCGCCGCGTTGCCCTCCTGGCCGCGCTCTGTGATCTGGGCGGCGTCTGGCCGCTGGAGCAGGTGACGGGCGCGCTCACCCGCCTTGCCGACAAGGCCGTCCACCTTTCGCTCACCACCCTTGTGGCCGATGAAATCCGCCGTGGGAAACTTCCCGGTACCAGCGAAGGCGACGCCGCAACAGCAGGGGGCATGGTAGCCCTCGCCATGGGCAAGATGGGGGCAGGAGAGCTCAACTATTCCTCCGACATCGACCTGATCTGCCTTTTCGACGAATCCCGCTACCCGGGCGAGGAGCAGGAGGCGCGGGCCAGTTTCATCAAGGTCACCCGACGGATGACGGCGATCCTCTCCGACGCAACCGACGGCTACGTCTTCCGCACCGACCTGCGCCTGCGCCCTGACGCCTCCGTCACGCCCGTCTGCCTGTCGATGGCCGCGGCCGAGGCCTACTATGAGGCCGAGGGCCGCACCTGGGAGCGCGCCGCCTACATCAAGGCCCGCCCCTGCGGCGGCGACCTTGCCGCAGGCGACCGCTTCCTGAAAACCCTCACCCCCTTCGTCTGGCGCAAGCACCTCGACTTTGTGGCTATCCAGGACGCCCACGACATGCGCCTGCGCATCCGCGACCACCGTGGTCTGCACGGCCCGATCACCGTCGAAGGCCACAACATGAAACTGGGCGCGGGCGGTATCCGCGAGATCGAGTTCTTTACCCAGACCCGCCAGCTGATCGCCGGGGGCCGCGACCCATCGCTTCGCGACCGCAGCACCGTCGGCGGCCTGTCCACACTGGCCGCGAAGGGCTGGGTCCCTGCGGCGGTCGCCAAAGAGCTCACCACCCTCTACCGCGCCCACCGCGAGGTCGAACACCGGCTGCAAATGGTGAACGACGCCCAGACCCATTCCATGCCCACAAACCCCGAAAGCGTCGCCCGGATCGCCGCTTTCTGCGGTCAGGCCGACACCGACTTCCGCCGTGACCTTCTTGACCGGCTGTCGCGCACCGACCGTCTGACCGAAGGCTTCTTCGCCCCCTCGGAAGTCGAGTCCGGCCCCGACCTGTCCGACACAGCGCGCGAGATCACCAAGGGCTGGGAAAGTTATCCGGCCCTGCGGTCCGACCGGGCCAGAGGCATCTTCCGGCGCCTTCGACCCCGCCTCTTGAAGGAACTGTCCCGCGCCGCCAACCCCGACGAGGCGCTTGTGGCGCTTGACGGCTTTCTGGCCGGACTGCCCGCCGGAGTGCAGATCTTCGCCCTCTTCGAAGCAAACCCGACGCTTGTGGAGTTGATCGTCGACATCGCCGGATCGGCCCCGGCACTGGCCCGCTACCTGTCACGCAACGCATCGGTGCTGGACGGGGTGATCGGCGGCAGCTTCTGGGGCGACTGGCCGGGATTGGCAGGCCTCAAATCCGAATTGCAGACCCGGCTGGCAACAGGCTCGGATTATGAAGCCCGGCTCTCGATGGCGCGGCGGTGGATGAAGGAATGGCATTTCCGGATTGGCGTCCACCACCTGCGCGGCCTGATCGACGGGTTCGAGGCCGGCAAGCAATACGCCGACCTGGCCGAGGCCGTGGTCCAGGCCATCTGGTCAGTCGTCACCGCCGACTTCACCGCCAGGCACGGGGCCATGCCGGGGCGCGGCGCGGTGGTGCTTGGCATGGGAAGCATGGGGGCAGGGCGGCTGAATGCAGGCTCCGACCTTGATCTGATCGTGATCTACGACGCCGAGGGGGCCGAAGGCTCGGATGGCCCCCGCTCCCTTGCAACCCGTCCCTACTACGCCCGCCTGACCCAGGCCCTTGTCACCGCGCTGACCGCCCAGATGCCCGAAGGCCGTCTCTACGAAGTCGACATGCGCCTGCGCCCATCGGGTCGCGCAGGGCCAGTGGCAACCAGCCTGCACAGCTTCACCACTTATCAGGAGACCGAGGCCTGGACCTGGGAACACCTCGCCCTGACTCGCGCACGGGTGCTGGCGGGTGAGCAGACGCTGTCGCGGGATGTCGAAACATTTCGCCGCAACCTTCTGGGTGCAAAGGGGCAGGGTGCAAAGGTCAAGCCTGACGTGGCCGAAATGCGGGCCCGGCTGGCGGCGGCCAAACCGGCACAGGGTGCGTGGGATGCCAAGAACGGGTCGGGCAGGATCATGGACATCGAACTTGCCGCGCAGACGGTCGCACTCCTTTGCGGCAGCCCCGCGCGCAGTGTCGAACGCCAGATCGCGGCGGGGGCGGGCCGCCAGGTGCCGGAATCGGACGCGCAAACGCTGGACTCTGCCTACAGGCTTCTCTGGCGGCTGCATGCCGCGGCCCGGCTGCTAAGTGAGCGGGTGCTGGATTGGCAAGCTCTGGGCGAAGGTGGCCGCGCCTTCATCTTGCGTGAGACCGGGGCAGCGGATGCAAACGCGCTGGCCGCCGATCTGGCGCAGGCGATGGGGCAGGCCGAGGCGGCAGTGACGCGGCTTCTGGGGGCGGCGAATGGGGAGACGGGTGATGGAACTGGCTGAGGCGGACCCGAAGGGGCTGGTGCGGGAAAGCTACCGGATCGACGGGATCACCCCCGGCGAATGCCGGTCGATCTTCATGGACTGGGCGCTCTCGATCCCGGTCGATGGGGCGGTGCCCGACGCCGTGCAAGTCCTGATCGCGACCTATGACGTGGCCGAACCCGATCACCCGATGTCGGCGGTCCTGCACCAGGCCCTGACCGCGCCCGACGCCCCGCGTCGCCGGGGTGGCCGAAGCGGGCGGCACGGCCTAAGCGCCTAGCCCAAAGACGTAGCCGGAATTCGACACGAGTTCCAAAACGATCTCCGAACCGAAATCGATCAGACGTTCCGGGGCAATCCGGCCGCTTCGCGCGCAAGGGTGGTGATCGCAGCCCAGTCGCCCTTGGCCATCGCATCTTTCGGCGCCACCCAGCTGCCTCCGACGCAGAGGATGTTCTTCAAAGACAGATACTCTGGCGCGAGCTTCAGGCTGATCCCGCCCGTCGGACAGAACTTCACCTGCGGAATGGGCGATCCGATGGATTTGAGGTACGCCGCCCCCCCCGCCTGTTCCGCCGGGAAGAACTTCTGCACCGTGAAGCCCTTTTCCAGAAGCGTCATGATCTCGCTTGCTGTCGCCGCCCCCGGCAAAAGCGGAAGCCCCTCATCCTCGCAGGCCGCAATGATCCGGTCGGTCGCCC
>JANMGI010000205.1:0-2765 GCA_031374565.1 Paracoccaceae bacterium
GCCTTTCCAGCCTCGACACAGGCAGCCCAGAAGGCAGCGCCATGGCTGGCAGGGACAGCGATTTCGTAGCTGAGTTCGCCCGAGAAGCTGATCCGGTAGACCCGGACCGGGAAGCCCGCCAGCGTGCCATCCGCCCATTGCATGAAGGGAAGCGTTTCCTTGGAAACATCCATCCCGCCAAGGACTTGCAGCAATTTCCTCGCGTTCGGACCGACGACGGCGATTTGCGCGTACTGCTCGGTCACGTTGGCGGTGTAGACCTTCCAGTCCCACCACTCGCATTGCAGCCAGTCCTCCATCCAGGCGTGGATGCGATCAGCCCCGCCGGAGGTGGTGTGGCAAAGCCAGGTGTCCTCATCAATGCGGGCGACGACGCCGTCATCGGACAGGAACCCCTGTTCGTTGCACATCAACCCGTAACGGCATTTGCCGATGGGCAGCGTGGACATGACGCCGGTGTAGAGCATGTCGAGGAAACGCCCCGCGTCAGGGCCCTTGACGATGATCTTGCCAAGGGTCGATGCGTCGAGGAGGCCGAGGCTCGCCCGGGTGTTCAGCACCTCACGGTGGACGGCCTGATCGTGCGTCTCGCCAGCGCGCGGGAAGCAATAGGGGCGGCGCCAGAGGCCGACGGGTTCGAAGTAGGCGCCCGCGGCTTCGTGCTGGGCGTGCATGGGCGTACGGCGGAGGGGCTGGAAAATCTCGCCGCGCGATTCGCCTGCCAGCGCGCCGATGGTGACGGGCGTGTAGGGTGGGCGGAATGTCGTGGTGCCGACCTGCGGAATCTTTTGACCCAGACTGTCAGCAAGTACGGCGAGTCCGTTGATGTTGCTTAGCTTTCCCTGATCGGTGGCCATGCCAAGCGTCGTGTAGCGTTTGGTGTGTTCGACCGAGACGTAGCCCTCGCGGCTGGCGAGCTGGACGTCGGAGACCTTCACGTCGTTCTGGTAGTCGAGCCACATCTTGGAGCGCAGTTTGATCGGCGCGCCCTGCGGCATCACCCAGACGGGAGGAATTTCAACGCTTGTTCTGACCGTCTTTTTTCCGTCTGGAATCCGTATGGAATCCGTCTGTACGGGCGTATGGGTGCTGGTTTGCGCAACAGCCTCAAGAATCGCCGGCAGATCGAGCAGGCCAGCAGCGCTGCCGACCACCTCGACCATCGCCGAACCGTCATGGTTCAGCGGCGGGCGGGCGGGATCAGGGACAAATGCGGATATGGTGTCGTCCCACAGTAGCTTGCCGCCGCAGTGGCTGAACAAGTGCACAACAGGGGACCAACCGCCGGACATGGCGACGGCTTCGCAGGCGATTTCTTCCTGGATGGCCCCTTCCCCGGCTTGCGCGCAGACGGCGACGCCGGTGACGCGCTTGCGACCTTTGACCGATGCAATGGCCTTTCCCGTCAGGACCCGGATACCGGCGGCACGGGCTGCGTCGGGAAGTGCGCCGGTCGCCGTGTCGCGGGCGTCAAGGATGGCGGGGACATCCAGACCGGCGGCTTTGAGCGCGAGCGCAGTCTGGTAGGCAGAGTCGTTGTTGGTGACGACAACGGTGCGGTCACCCGGCGACACCGCATAGTTCACCACGTAATCACGGACAGCAGAGGCCAGCATCACCCCGGGAATGTCGTTTCCGGCGAAAGAGAGAGGGCGTTCAATGGCGCCAGTGGCCGTTACGACCTTGCCTGCCCTGATGCGCCAGAGTCGGTGCTTGGGGCGGCCGTCTCCCGGGGTGTGGTCGGCCACGCGCTCGTCGGCAAGCACATAGCCGTGGTCATAGACCCCGAAACCGCAAGTCCGGGTGCGGATGGTGACATTGTCCAGGGACATGAGGTCGGCTTCCATCGCCGAAAGCCATGCGTCGACGGGCTTGCCGTCGACGTCAGGATCATCCACCGGGGCGCGACCGCCGAGGGTGGGATTCTGTTCCAGCAGAATTACACGGTGACCTGCATTGGCAGCAGCCTTTGCGGCACGGAGGCCAGCGACCCCAGCGCCCACAACCAGCACATCGCAAAACGCATAGGCTTGTTCATAATGGTCGGCGTCCCCAGTCGTTGGGGCCTTGCCCAGACCGGCAGCACGGCGGATCAAGGGCTCGAAGAGGTGCTTCCACGCAGGGCGCGGGTGGATGAAGGTTTTGTAGTAGAATCCTGCGGGCATGAAACGGGCGGCGTAGTTGTTCACCGCGCCCACGTCGAATTCCAGGGACGGCCAGTGGTTCTGGCTGGTGGACTCAAGGCCGTCGAAAAGTTCGGTTGTCGTCGTGCGCTGGTTTGGCTCCAACCGCGCGCCCGACCCGAGGTTGACCAGAGCGTTCGGTTCTTCCGGTCCCGAAGCGACAATGCCGCGCGGGCGGTGGTACTTGAAACTGCGGCCCACAAGCATCTGATCATTGGCCAGAAGGCCAGCCGCAAGCGTGTCACCCTGAAAGCCCTTCAAGCGCTTGCCATTGAAGGAAAACTCGATGGGCAATGTGCGGTCGATCAACCGACCGCCCTTGGCGAGGCGCGTGCTCATTTCATGCCCTTTCCATCCGGCTGCCAACCCGGGCGGCGGGCCTGGATCTTTGCAATGATGTCGGCTGGGGGTTCTGAGACCTGCGCGGGATAGGTCCCGAAAACCTCCAGCGTGGCAGTGCAGCGGGCGGCGAGGAACCACTTTCCGCAGCCATAGACGTGCCGCCAGCGTTCGAAATGCACGCCCTTGGGGTTCTTGCGAGCGAACATGTAGGCTTCGAATTCCTCGGGCGAAGCACCGGGA
>JANMGI010000420.1:0-1848 GCA_031374565.1 Paracoccaceae bacterium
TACTGGAACCACACGCCCCTCCTCCTCGTCACCCCGCAGGCGGCGAACAAGACCATCGGTATGGGCGGGTTCCAGGAGGTGGAGCAGATGGCCCTTTTCCAGGATATGGTCGCCTATCAGGAGGAAGTGCGCGATCCGTCACGTGTGGCCGAGGTGCTGAACCGCTGCATCCTGAACGCCAAGCGGATGAGCGCGCCCGTCCAGATCAACATGCCGCGTGACTACTGGACCCAAGTGATCGACATCGACCTGCCGGCCATGGTGGAGTTCGAACGTCCGGCAGGCGGCGCGGCGGCGATTCAGGCAGCGGCAGACCTGCTGTCATCGGCGAAGTTCCCGGTGATCCTGAACGGCGCAGGTGTCGTTCTGTCGGATGCGATCCCGGCCAGCATGGCGCTGGCGGAACGTCTGGATGCGCCGGTTTGTGTCGGCTACCAGCACAACGACGCGTTCCCCGGCAGCCACCCCTTGTTCGCAGGCCCCCTTGGCTACAACGGGTCAAAGGCCGCAATGGAGTTGATTTCCGGGGCGGATGTGGTACTCTGTTTGGGTACCCGGCTAAACCCGTTTTCAACGCTTCCCGGATACGCGCTGGACTACTGGCCAAAGACGGCCAAGATCATCCAAGTTGACATCAACCCGGATCGGATCGGGCTGACTAAGAAGGTCACTGTCGGCATTGTCGGCGACGCAAGGAAGGTCGCCGAGGCGGTTTTGGCGCGGCTTGCCACTACCGCAGGTGACCATGGGCGGTCGGAACGCAAAGCGAAAATCGGTCAGGTGAAATCGGCATGGGCGCAGGCGCTTTCGTCGATGGATCATGAGGAAGACGATCCCGGCACCAGCTGGAACGACCGTGCGCGCAAGGCAAAGCCGGAGTGGATGAGCCCCCGCATGGCCTGGCGCGCGATCCAGTCCGCCCTGCCGCGTGAGGCGATCATTTCTTCGGACATCGGCAATAACTGCGCCATCGGCAACGCCTATCCGACGTTCGAAGCGGGCCGGAAGTATCTCGCGCCGGGCCTCTTCGGTCCTTGCGGTTATGGTTTGCCGTCGATTGTGGGGGCGAAGATTGCCTGCCCGGATACCCCTGTGGTGGGCTTTGCGGGCGACGGGGCGTTCGGGATTGCAGTGACGGAGCTGACAGCGATTGGGCGGCCAGAGTGGCCCGCGATCACCATGGTCGTCTTCCGCAATTACCAGTGGGGGGCCGAAAAGCGAAACTCGACCCTTTGGTATGACGACAACTTCGTAGGGACTGAACTCGATGAGGGTGTTTCCTACTCAGGGATTGCCAAGGCCTGCGGGCTGCAAGGCGTGCAAGCGCGGACGATGGAGGAGCTGACTTCGGCGCTGCACAAAGCGATTGCGGATCAGATGGCGGGCAAGACCACGCTGATCGAGGCGCTGATCAACCAGGAGTTGGGCGAGCCGTTCCGCCGCGACGCGATGAAGAAGCCAGTCGAAGTGGCGGGGATATCCAAGGCCGACATGCGCCCGCAGGTGGTTTGATGCCCTATGACCTGGGCCCGCTGGCGCTGGTGTGGCTGGCGGTCGCCTGTCTGGTGGCGGGGTTCGTGCGGGGCTATTCCGGCTTCGGCTTTTCGGCGATGCTGATCGCCGCCTCCAGTCTTGTGACCAATCCTTTGAATTTCGTCGCAGTTGTGGTCATCCTGGAAACAGTAATGTCGTTGCAGCACGCCAAGCGGGCCGGGCCGGATGTGGACTGGAAGCGCGTTGGCTGGCTTTTGGGCGGGGCGGCGATAGGTCTACCGCTGGGGTTGTGGATTCTGACGGGGGTGTCGGAGGACACGGCGCGGGCGGTGGTCTCCGGTTACGTGCTCTTGA
>JANMGI010000461.1:0-2158 GCA_031374565.1 Paracoccaceae bacterium
CGCCAACCCCAGCGCCGTCAGCCGCACCCCCCGTGCCTGCCGCTCGAACAGCGCCGCCCCCAGCCGGTCCTCCAGCGCCTTCACATGCGCCGTCACAGCACCCGGCGTCACCCCCAACTCTGCCGCCGCCAGCGTGAACGCCCCCGTCCGCGCCGCCGCCTCAAAGGCTCGCAGCGCGTTCAGCGGCAACCGGGTCAGGCGAGGTGGGGCGACAGGCATGGCTCAATTTTCCTGACCCTAATTTTCCGCAGAACTGATTTGTCCGCAAGCCCCGCGCTGGCTAACGTGCCACAAAAGGAGTCCCGCCATGCCCCACCTCGCCCCCCGTCCCTGGGTCCCCGCCGCGTGTGAGACCTACATCCAGACCCTCGCCACCGACGCCGGAAATCCCTCCGCCCAGGTCGCCTCCCGCCTCGACGCTCTCATCGCCCGGAACCGCGAAATCCACGACCAGGACTGCTTCAACCTCAACCCCGCGACCAACGTGATGAACCCCCGCGCCGAGGCCGCCCTTGCCTCCGGCCTCGGCTCCCGCCCGTCCCTCGGCTATCCCGGCGACAAGTACGAAATGGGGCTGGAAGCCATCGAAGAGATCGAGGTCATCGCCGCCGAACTCGCCGCCGAAATCTTCCACGCCCGCTACGCCGAAATTCGCGTCGGATCGGGTGCCTTGGCCAACCTTTACGGTTTCATGGCCCTCGCCAAACCCGGCGACAGTATCATCGCGCCCCCCGGCACCATCGGCGGCCACGTCACCCACCACGCCGCCGGTTGCGCGGGCCTTTATGGCCTGACCACCCACCCCGCCCCCATCGACGCTGACGGCTATACAATTGATCTTGCAGCTCTTCACGACCTTGCCCATGCCGTCCGCCCCAAGATCATCACCGTTGGCGGCAGCCTCAACCTTTTCCCGCACCCCGTAGCCGAAGTCCGCAAGATCGCTGATCAGGTCGGGGCGAAAGTCCTCTTCGACGCCGCCCACCAGTGCGGGATGATCGCAGGTGGAACGTTCCCGGACCCGCTGAAAGAAGGCGCGCATCTGATGACGATGAGCACCTACAAATCCCTCGGCGGCCCCGCAGGCGGCCTGATCGTCACCAACGACGCCGCCATCGCCGAACGTCTGGATGCCATCGCCTTCCCCGGCCTGACCGCCAACTTCGACGCCGCGAAGTCCGCCGCCCTCGCTTACACCCTCCTCGACTGGCGCGATCACGGGCACGCCTATGCGAAAGCCATGATCGACCTCGCCCGCGCCCTCGCAACGGCCCTGCAAGACCAAGGCCTCCCCGTCTTCGCCGCCGACCGGGGTGCCACCACCTCGCACCAGTTCGCCATTGAGGCCGCCCCCTTCGGCGGGGGCCAAGCCGCCTCCAAGACCCTGAGGAAAGCCGGCTTCCTCGCCTGCGGCATCGGACTTCCCATCCCCGAGGTCCAAGGCGACATGAACGGCCTCCGTATCGGCACGCCCGAGCTTGTACGCCGAGGCGTCACCCCCGCCGACGCCCCGACCCTCGCCGCGCTCATCGCCGAGGGCCTGCGCTCCAACGCCCCCGAAACCGTCGCCCCCCGCACCAAAGCCCTCCGCGCCAAGTTCCAGGGCCTGCACTACATGACGGCTTGACCAAACCGATTCGTCGCCGTCTCCTGCCTGCCCCAACGTGACAGGAGACGGCGATGAAACAGCGACACCTCGGACGGAACGGCCCCCTCGTCTCGGCCCTCGGCCTCGGCTGCCTGTCCTTCGGCGGCACCTTTGGCCCGACCACCGAAGCCGACAGCCTTTCCACCCTCGACGCGGCGTGGGAGGCGGGGATCACCCTCCTCGACACCGCCAACAAGTATGGCGAAGGGATTAGCGAAACCGTCATCGGCAAGTGGCTCAAGGCGACAGGCCATCGCCCCCATATCGCCACCAAGGCCGCCTTCACCGACGACCCCGCCCGCCGCATCGACAACCGGCCCGACTACCTGCGCGCCGAACTCGAAGGCTCGCTCAAGCGTCTGGGCGTGGACCACGTCACCCTGTTCTACGCCCACCGGCACGACCCGCAGATCCCGGCGGAGGATCTGGCGGGCACCATGCAACGCTTTGTGCAAGAAGGCAAAATCCTTGGCTACGGCCTGTCCGAAATCGGCCCCTACACCTTGGAAC
>JANMGI010000514.1:0-3313 GCA_031374565.1 Paracoccaceae bacterium
CCGCTGGAAAAGACGATCTCTTCGTTCAAGGCCGTGGTTGCGGGCGAGTATGATCACCTGCCGGAAGCCGCCTTCTACATGGTCGGCGACATCGAAGAAGTGAAAGCCAAGGCTGCCAAACTTGCGGCAGCAGCGGCGTAAGGGGGCAAGATGGCCAGCACGGTTCAATTCGACCTTGTAAGCCCGGAGCGTCGCCTTGCGTCCTTCGCGGCAACCGAGGTGCAGATCCCCGGCGCGATGGGCGATATGACGGCGATGGAAGGCCATGCGGCCACCATCACCTCGCTGCGGCCGGGCGTGTTGCGCGTGACCGGGGCGGATGGGGTGAAAAGCTACGTCGTGACGGGCGGCTTTGCCGAGATCAGCGCGACCGGCGTGTCGGTCCTTGCTGAACAGGCCGTGCCCCTGAACGAGCTGACCCCCGCCACGCTGGATGCGCTGGTGGCCGATGCTTGCGAAGCGGCTGCCGTCAATTCGGACAAGGATGCTGCCGACAAGGCGGTGTCAGACCTTTACGCGATGCGGGCCGCTGCCGGGATCTGATCCAGACGACGGAAAATAGTTGCAGCGACGGCCCCGGCACTGCCCGGGGCCTTTGCGTTTTTCATGACAAGCGCCAAGAAATCCGGCATTCTTTCCACGGGGATAGGGTGTGTTGGATTTTGGTATGCGACGGTTCAGTGGTCTGATTGGCGTGGAACAGGGCTCGAAAATCCTGTTCTCGGATTTTGCGCATGACGGGGCGATGTGGACAGGGTCTGGCCCGCGCGAGGTGCGGCAGTCCGAGACCTTCAAGGAAGCGTTCCTTGATCCTCCCGCCGTCACGGTGGGCATCTCGATGTGGGACATTGATCACAAGACTAACTCGCGCATCGACGTAAGCGCCGAGAATGTGACCGCCAAGGGTTTCGAGATCGTGTTCCGGACCTGGGCCGACACGCGAATCGCCCGCATCAGGGCCGACTGGATGGCCATAGGTGTGGTCCGGGACGACGACAACTGGGACGTGACCTAGAGCCTGTCTGACGCTGATAGAAGCGCCAGCCAGCCTCTAACCCTATAGTGGTCGCCTGTCTTTCGCCAAAACCGGAGCCCACTTTTGTCGGACAGGCTCTACGCCTCGCTGCGGATGATCCGATTCGTCATCCATACGCCAAGGGCAAATACCGCAAGGCCGCCAAGGACGTCGATCAGGTGATGCCCGCCGTGAACGAGCGTTGCCAGCAGCATGGCAAGGTTCACGAGCAGGGCCGGAATGAACAACACCGTCCGCCAGCTATACCAGACGACGAGGCAGGCCATGACCGTATGGTAGGACGGGAAGCCGACAACGCCGGTGATCACCTCGGGCGAAATGCGCGCAGGGCCGTGCTGCAACAGCCGGGTCAGATAGCCGCCGTAATCCTTGCCGTAGATCAAGCCACTGGCGGTCATTTCATCATCCGAAAGTGGCAGCACACCGACGTAACCGACGCTGGGCCAGACCCACCAGACGGCCACACAGACGACAAGGGTCAGCATCCCAGCCAAGAGAAAGCGGTGGAGCGCCACGGCCCGGCCGTACCAGGCCAGAAGGCAGATTGTCAGCATGAGCTGTGGCAACGCGCTTTGATAGACAACACCAAGCGCGCGGGTCACCGACGGCCAGGCGGTCATCGTCAGCACCAGCGCCTGCCAGTCATAGCCCATGGCATGGCCGATCCGGGTCAACTGGTCGTCGACCATCGGATTCGGCAGGGGTAGAAGCGAGTAGATCAGCACCGAGGATGCCGCCGTGAACCCGGCGAAAAGTGCTGCGCCGATCAATGCCAATGCCATGCGCGGCGCGGCCTTCGCGCCCCGGATATACGCCCCGACCGTCAACAGGCCGAGGGATGCCGCATAGCCGACAAGAAAAGGCGGCCAGTTGACCGATCTCTGCAGGAAAAGCGCGAAGGCCACTGCAAGTCCGCCCGAGACCAGCACCACCGCAAGGATGACCCGCTCGGTGGGAAGCATCCTGACCGCCTCGCGCCAAAGCTTGCGGTCGATGTCACTTGTCAGGTCCAAGATCCCACCTTTGCTCGCGCTGCGTGTTGGTCAAACCGCGACAGTCGGCAAATTCGCTTGGAATTGTGCTGGAATTTGGGCGCGATAATTGTGCTTTTGCGTCAGCTGCGCTGATAAAGACCCTCGTAGATCGGCACCAAGGTGTCGGTCTCGAACAGGGAGGACACCGACATGCCGCCCCAGATGTTCAGGATGGCCTGCGCGAACATCGGCGCGGTGGGGACGATGCGGATGTTCTTGGCGGTCTTGACCGCTTCAGATGGTTCGATCGAATCGGTGATCACCAGCGATTTCATCACCGAGTTCTGCACCCGTTCGACCGCTGGACCGGAAAGGACACCGTGGGTGATGTAGCTGTGAACCTCTGTGGCCCCCGCCTCCATCAGCGTCTCAGCAGCCTTGCACAGCGTTCCGGCGGTGTCGCAGATGTCGTCGACGATGATGCACTTGCGGCCCCGAACGTCGCCGATCACCGTCATGCCTTCGATTTCGCCGGCCTTTTCGCGGCGCTTGTCGACGATGGCGAGGGGGGCGTTGATCCGCTTGGCCAGTTCGCGCGCGCGGGCGACGCCGCCCACGTCCGGAGAGATGACCATAAGGTCGTCCATCTGGCCGCGGAACTGATGCTCGATGTCCAGCGCGAAGACCGGGCTGGCGTAAAGGTTGTCCACCGGAATGTCGAAGAAGCCCTGAATCTGGGCGGCGTGCAGGTCCAGCGTCAGAACCCGGTCAACCCCGGCTTCGGCGATCATGTTCGCCACCAGCTTGGCGGTGATCGGGGTGCGGGCCTTGGCGCGGCGATCCTGGCGGGCGTAGCCGAAATAGGGGATGACAGCGGTGATCCTGGACGCAGATGACCGACGCAGGGCGTCGGTCATGATCAGAAGTTCCATAAGGTTGTCGTTCGCCGGATTCGAGGTCGGCTGGATGACATACATGTCCTCACCGCGGACGTTCTCGAAGACCTCGACGAAGATCTCCTGATCGTTGAAGCGCTCGACCCGCGCCTCGACCAGATTGACGCTCATCCCTCGGTGCATCGACATGCGCCGGGCGATGGACTTCGCCAAGGGCAGGTTTGCGTTACCGGCGATAAGCTTCGGTTCGGTGACAGCGGGCATGGGGACTCCGGTGCAGCGGATTCGGCTGCGCTTCGCTTATCACCAGCCATTGCGGTTGCAAACGGGCACGACCGCTAACAGTGCGAAAATCGCTGTGGGTGAAGCAATTGCGTCAGAAGGCGTTCAGGAAGCGGTCGACATCG
>JANMGI010000528.1:0-4579 GCA_031374565.1 Paracoccaceae bacterium
GACATGACCAGCGCCTCTTCCTGATCGTGGGTGACCAGGATGAAGGTAATGCCGACCTGGCGTTGCAGTCGGATCAGTTCGACCTGCATGTGTTCGCGCATCTTCTTGTCGAGCGCGCTGAGCGGTTCGTCCAGCAATAGGACCTTCGGCTTCAGGATCAGCGCGCGGGCAAGTGCCACCCGCTGCCGCTGACCGCCCGAAAGAGCATGTGCCGCCCGCTTGCCAAAGCCTTTCAGGCCAACCATGTCCAGCGCCTCGGCGACCGCCCTGGCCTTGTCTTCCTTTGACCGCGGGTCCTTGCGCAGACCGAAGCCCACATTTTCCTCGACGCTCATGTGCGGAAAGATCGCGTAGCTTTGGAACACCATGTTCGTGGGCCGCGTGTTGGCCGCGACATTGGCCATGTTCTTGCCGTCGATCATGATCACGCCAGAGTCGATCCCCTCAAACCCGGCAATGGTGCGCAAAAGCGTGGTCTTTCCGCAACCCGAGGGACCCAGAAGTGAGAAGAACTCTCCGGCCTTGATCGAACCGTTGATGCCTCGCAGCACCTGGGTCACGCCATCGTAGGATTTGTAGATGTCTTTCAACTCGATCATCGTGGTTTGGTCAGACGTCACAGGAAGCCTCCGGAATCTTTTCCACCGGCCTTGGCGATGCCACGGCGGCGCATGTACTCGGCAAAGCCAAGCAGGATGATCGAGAACGTGACCAGCACCGTCCCCAGCGCCAGCATTGACGGCACTTTGGCGGGAAAGCGGAACTGGCCGAAGATGTAGACCGACAGGATCGGCTGGCCCGAGCCGAGGAAGTTCGAGATGATGAATTCGTCGAACGAGATGGTGAAGCAGATCAGGAAGCTGGCCAGGATCCCCGGCATCACCAGCGGCAGGACGATCAGACGGAAGGTGGAAATCTGGGTCTCTCCCAGATCCAGTGCGGCCTCTTCCAGCGAACGGTCCAGCGACTGGAAGGCCGAGGTGAGGATTGCCACAGCGAAGGGCATGCAGAGCAGGACCTGCCCGAGGATGACCGTGAAGAGCGACAGCGTCACCCCCAGCGACAGAAGCACGACCAGAAGTGCCATGGCGATGATCATGTCGGGCAGGACCAGCGGCAGCATGATCATCCCCATGATCGGCGCCTTGCCGGGGAAGCGGTAGCGGACGCTGGCACGGGCGGCGAAGATGCCAAGGATCGTCGACAGGGTGGCGACGCAAAGCGCGATGATCAGGCTGTTCTTCGCGGCGATCCGCAGGTTCTGGTCGGAAAACATCTCGCGGAACCAGTCCAGCGTGAAGCCGGACAGCGGGAAGGCCACGACCTTGCTGTCATTGAACGCAAAGATCGGCAGAAGGATGATCGGGCTGTAGAGGAAGAGCAGATAGAAGAGCGTGAAGGCGCGCAGGTAAGGGGCTTTCATTTCTGCCCTCCGATGAAGCGGCGGTTCCACAGCACGAAGGCGATCGAGACGATGGCCACCATCAGCATCGAGGCCACGGCAAAGGCCGATCCCTGCGGGAAATCCTGAAGTTTCAGAAGCTGCGTTTCGACGAAGTTGGCGATCAGCGGTTGCTTGCCGTCGCCGACAAGCTTCGGCGTCACATAGTCACCCACGGTCGGGATGAAGACGATCAGCGAGGCCGCTATGACCCCCGGCATCGACAGGGGCAGCGTGACCCGCAGGAAGGTGACCCAACGGCTTTCGCCAAGATCCTGGCCTGCCTCCAGCAAGGACCGGTCGACCTTCTCCAGGCTGACAAAGATCGGCAGCACCGCGAAAGGTGCGTAGGCGTGGGCCAGAACGAAGATGATCGCCGGAATGCCGTAGCTGGAAAAGTTGAGCTGGGTGTCCATGATCCCCAACGACATCAAGGTCTTGTCCAGCACCCCGTCGTAGCCCAGGATCACGAACCACAGGCTGACGCGGATGATGTAGCTGGTCCAGAACGGGATGGTGATCAGGAACAACCACAGGCTTTTGCGGTCGGGCTTGACGTGGAAGCTGACAAAGTAGGCGACCGGGTAGGCCAGAAGCACGGTGATGATGGTCACGGCCAGCGCCACCATCAGCGACTTGAACATCACATAGCCATAGACCGACTTTTGCCAAAGCTCGGCATAGTTGTCGAAGGTCAGGGGAAACGAAACATTGCCGCGCCCGCCGGTAAGCACCGAATACAGGATAACGGTGGCAAGCGGCACGGCGAGCAGTAGAATCACGTAAATAGCTGTCGGTGAGATCAGCTTCAGGCCGGTCCGGGCCTCGGTACTTGGCGTTTCGGCCATCTTGCCCCCTGTTCGGCTGCACTTCGGCAACCTTGTCATTTGATCAAATCTAGACCGAAGGACTGTCGTTAGGCAAGAGGGGCATCAATTCCGGCCAAAAGCAAGCCGGTGGGTGGTCCGGGGCATCTCTGCCCCGGCCAAGGGTCAGCCTGCGACACGCTCGATGGCGATCGCCCGTTTCTTCAGCTCATCGTAAAGCGTGGGCACGATCCGCACCGACCCGACGGCGACGCGAAGCGCTTCGGAAATGCGCGCCTCGGACGGATCATCGGACGCGACGCGCCAGATCATACGGCGGGCAACGCCGTCGTCGTAGACGATTTCGGTCGATCCATGACGTGTCTTGCGCCAACCAAGAAAATCCGCGCCGCCGTGCGGCGCGTGAAAGGCATATTGAAGTCCCATTTTCGGGCTCTCTTTTTTTACTCTGCTCGTGGCCGAACCCTGAGCCACAGCCTGCCGTTCGGTCAACCCGCGCGCCGGGCAAATCCGCGTGAACGAGTCCGATGTGCAACAGGTATGGAATTCCCTGATGCCCTGATCGTCGCCTGTCTTTCGACAGAACCGGTTCCCACTTTTGTCGGTCAGGCTCTAGACCAGCAAGTCCGAGGGCGGGCGGGCCAGAAGATCAGCCAGCGTGCGCATTGCCGTCTCGAACGCTTCGCGCGGCAGGGCGGCTGCAATGGCGATGCGGACGGCATTTGGCGCGCGGCCATGGACCAACGCGTATTCGTCAGCCGACCGGACCAGAACGCCGCGCGCCTCGGCGGTGCGCAGGAAGGTCGAGGCCCGCCAGCCCAGAGGCAGCCGCAACCATACGAAGGGGACACCGGGCTGCCAGCCCAGGTCAAAGACGCCCAGGTGATTGACCAGAATCTGCTGACGGGCGGAAAACTCGGCCTGCACCCGTTCGCGGATGTGCGCCGCGTGCCCCGACTGAAAAAGCCGCAGCATCAGCTCGGCAACCGGGCGCGACAAGGCGAAGAACCCGTGCTGCGCGGTCAACCGGCCAGCCTCGCCCATGCCGGACGGGCAGATGACATAGCCAAAGCGCAGGGCGGCCGAAATGGTCTTTGACACCGATCCCACCAGCCAGACCCTCTCGGGTGCCAGCGCGCGCAAGCTGGGAATGTCCGAGGCCGCAACGGAATAGCAGTCGTCCTCAAGGATTTGCAGGTCATAGGTCCGGGCGATTTCGGCAATCGCCTGCCGGCGTTCCACCGGCATCCGCCCTGTCGTCGGGTTCTGCGCTTCCGTTGTCAGGCACAGAACCTGCGCGCCATGACGGCGGCAGGCGGCCTCCAGTGCGGCGGGCACGATACCGTGTTCGTCGATCTCGACGGGCACCACTTCGGCACGGGCCGCGCGGGCGGCGTAGCGAAAGCCCGGATAGGCCAGATCCTCGATCAGCACCACAGGACGTTCGCCGCGCAGGCAGCAGTCAAAAATCAGGTGGATCGCGTTCTGCCCGCCATGGGTCAGGGCCACATCCTCGGGTCCGATGGGGCCAAGGATGCGGTCACCCATCCAGGTCACCACCTCGGCGCGCAACGGCCCTTCTCCTGACTGGCTGGTATAGTCAAGCCAGCCTTGCCCGGTGCCTTCGGCCATTTCCAGAAGCACCTGACGAAACGCCTGCCCCTGCCCCATGTCGGGCACTTGCGGCGCACGCAGATCGACCAACCCGGTCGCACCACCCGTGATGCGTTCGGCATACAGAGGCTGGGTCGGCCCCAGACGCGGTGATTGTGCCGCAACAAACGTCCCCCGCCCCACGGTTGCGGCCAGAAGACCCTCTTGCGTCGCCAGCTGGTAGGCCCGCGCCACCGTGCCGGGCGTCAGTTGCAGCCGCCAGGCCAGATCACGCACGGTAGGAAGCTGCGAATTTGCCGGAAGATCCCCGCTGCGGATCGCATCCCGCAAGGCGCGCGACAGGCCGAGATACTTCGGACCGGGGAATTGAGTCAGATCGGGCGCCCAACTTGTATCAGTCACAATATACCTCTGGCGACTCATTGCGGTGTGTTGATACATTGTGCGTACCGAAATTCGACTATTGTATCAATACAAATCGCAGGAGGCGCAAATGCCCCAGACCCATATCCAGACCCTTCCGCTGCGCGCCCGCCAAGGGCTGGTCGCGCGGATCACGCATGTATTCACCGCAGCCCTGACCCGCCGCCGCGACCGCCAACGCCTTGGCAAGCTTGACGCGCATCTGTTGCGTGACATCGGCCTTGAAGCGCAGGCCGCCCACACGGAATGCGCCAAGCGGTTCTGGCAGGCCTGA
>JANMGI010000561.1:0-3277 GCA_031374565.1 Paracoccaceae bacterium
CGCATCGGTGCTGCGCTGGTTCAGCCAGCTTAGCGCCACGATCACCAGCCCGCCGCCAATGGCCAGATAGCCAAGCCAGGGGTGAAAGACGAAGATCGCGGCGGCAAAGAACGGGGCCCAGGGGGCATCGAACAGCGCCAAGAGGACGGGCGAGGCCCAGAAGCGCGCGATGGCATCAAGGTCGCGCTGCGCCGCCAACGCGGGGGTGTCCTGCGGAGCCATGGTCAACCGGCGGATCGCGGCGGACAGGACGCGCGCGTCCAGGCTTTGCTGCAACCGCGCCCCGACCCTTGCCATGATCCGGCCCCGCGCATGGTCAAGGACGCCCATCACCAGGAACAGGAACGCCATCAGCAGTGTCAGCGCCAGCAAGGTTTCTTCTGATCGCGAGACCAGAACCCGATCATAGACCTGCAACATGTAAAGCGGCGCGGTCAGCATCAGCAGGTTCACAAAGGCCGAGAACACGAAGGCCACTGCAACCACCTGGCGCAAGGCAGCGCGGGCGGCACCAAGCTCGGCCAGGCCGGAGCGGGAGTCGGCGGATGTCATCGCGGGCTTGGCCATCGGTCCTTCCTTGGCGTCTTCCTGCCATGCGCAGCAGTTCTGCCACGCAAGGCCGTTGTCTTGGGCAAGTCCGGGTTCTATGCCTTGCCAACGGCTGCGCAGGACTATGGTTAGTGTCGTACTGGCCGGACAGTAGGGGCATGGGTCTGAACATTTCATTTACGTCAGCGCGAATGATGCGGATTTCGGCGCTTGTCCTTGCGGCGGCGCTGCTGTCGGCCTGCGCGGGCGCGACTGACCCCAGTGGCATCAACGACCCGTTCGAGCCTGCCAACCGCAAGGTACATGGCTTCAACAAGGGGGTTGACCGGGCGCTGGTCGGTCCGGCCTCGAAAGGCTACGGCATCGTGCCCGAGCCCCTGAAGCGCGCGGTCGGCAATGTGGCCGATACGCTTGATCTGCCGGGCGACATCGCGAACAACCTTCTGCAACTGCGCCTGGTCGCTGCGGCCGAGAATACCTTGCGGCTGGGAGTGAACCTGACCTTCGGTCTGGCGGGCACGCTGGACGTATCGTCCGAGCTTGGCCTGCAAGGTCGCCCCACCGATTTCGGCGAGACCCTGCATGTCTGGGGGGTCGGTGAAGGCCCCTATCTGGAACTGCCGCTTGTCGGCCCCTCGACCGCGCGCGACACGGTCGGGATGGTGGTGGACATCGCCCTTGACCCGCTGCGCGTGATCCTGCCGGAAAAGGAAGCGACGGCGGCGACCGTGCTTAAGCTTTTCTCACGGCTTGGTGAACGGGATCGCTTCTCGGATACGGTGGATTCGCTCCTATATGACAGTGCAGACAGCTACGCTCAGGCACGGCTTCTGTATCTGCAAAACCGGCGCTTCCAGTTGGGGAAGGGCACGGGAACTGCCACTGCCGACGGCGCAAGTGACGGTGGTTTCATCGACCCCTATGCCGACGCCCCCAGCGACGACGGCTTCATCGACCCCTACGAGGACCCCTATGCCCAGTGATCTGATCCTATCGCGTCGCGGCTTCACCGCAGGACTGGCCGCAGCCGCAACCGTAGCGACGCTGCCCCTCCCGGCCTTTGCGCTGACGGCAGAGGCTGCAAAGTCGCTGGTCGACAAGACGGTTGCCGACATAAACTCGATCATCAATTCGGGGAAGTCCGAAGGCGCGATGCTGAAGGATTTCGAGAAGCTTTTCCGCACCTACGCAGATGTGCCGGCCATTGCGCGGTCGGTCCTGGGCACGGCGGCGCGGTCGGCCTCCAAAGGCCAGCTTGCGGCCTACACCAAGGCGTTCCAGGGCTACATCAGCCGCAAATACGGCCGCCGCTTCCGCGAATTCATCGGCGGGCAGATCGACGTGGCCGATGCGAAACCCGTGAAAAGCTATTACGAGGTAATCTCGACCGCTCGCCTCAAGGGCGAATCCCCGTTCGAGGTGCGCTGGCATGTGTCGGACAAGTCCGGCAAAAGCCTGTTCTTCAACATCATCATCGAAGGCGTGAACATGCTGGCCTCAGAGCGCACCGAAATGGGCGCGCTTCTGGACCAGCGCGGTGGCGATCTTGACCGGCTGATCGCCGATCTCGACACGCTCTGAACAACAACACCTTCGGCGGCTTTGTCGCCCCGTCGCGGCGTGTCGGTGCGCGGTGACGACGGCGCATTGGGGTGGTTAGTTCCCCTCGCCCAGAAGCTGGTCGATCTGTCCCGCCAAATCATCCGGGACCGGACCAAGCAGGATGGCCCCTTCCGGTGGCGGACCATCTATGATCGTGATGTCACCGCCGTCGGGCAGGGGGGCGGTGTAGGCCTCGGGCAGGGGCTCTCCTGTGCCATCTTGCGCAGCGGCGTTCGAGCCGTCGAAGTAGGGCACGTCCTCGGCCGAGATCGCGCCGTCAGTGCCGCCCACGGGGGCATAGGTCGAATCGGGGATTTCCTTGACCAGCGGTTTGGCAGGCAGGCCTTCGTTGATCCGCACCATGACCTCATGCCAGATTTCCGCGGGCAAGCCGCCGCCGGTGACGCCGGTAAGCGGGCTGTTGTCATCGTAACCCATCCAGACGCCGACGACATAATCCGCCGTAAAGCCCACGAACCAGGCGTCGCGCGCGCTTTGCGTGGTGCCGGTCTTGCCTGCCGCCTCGCGGTCGTCCAGCCGCGCACGACCCCCGGTGCCGGAATTCAGCACTTCGGTCATCATGTAGGTCAGCGCATGGGCGGCCTTTTCACTGATCACCCGCTCACCGATGCCGCCGCCTGCGCCGAAGAGGGGCTCGTCCATTCCTTTCAGCTTCAGCGAGTCGAAGCCGTAGGGAGCGACAGAGGACCCCCCGTTCAGTATGCCGGCGAAGGCCCCTGTCATGTCGATCAGCGTCGATTCCGACACGCCAAGCGCCAGCGCCGGGCCGTCGGCGAAGTTGGTCGCCAGGCCAAAGTCGGTCGCAACCTGCTTGACCAAATCGCGTCCCACCGCTTCGGAAATCCGCACGGCGGGGATGTTGCGGCTTTCGGCAAGGGCCTGGGTCAGCGTAATCTCGCCCTTGAACTTCTTGTCATAGTTCTGTGGGCACCAGTCGCCCGACCCGGCCGTGTAGATGCACAGCGGCGTGTCCTCGACATAGTCCATCGGGCTGTAGCCAAGGTCCATCGCCACGGCATAGATGAAGGGCTTGAAGGTTGATCCGGTCTGCCGCACCGCCTGCGTTGCGCGGTTGAAATCGCCCGCGTTCGGGATGTTGCGCCCG
>JANMGI010000565.1:0-1595 GCA_031374565.1 Paracoccaceae bacterium
ATCCCGGCCTCCATGTTCTTCTCGTTCGGGTTCGGGTCCACTTCCGAGAACATGGCGCGGCCAAGGCCACCGGACTCCAGCACGTCGAGTGCATTCTTCGTGATCGGCAGGCTGGCAAGGGCCTTGTCGGTCACCAAGAGAGGTTTTGTCAGGCCAACGCTTTTGGCGTGGTCGGCAAGCTCGGCGATGCGGCCGACGCCGAACTTGATCGCGGTTGGATAGGACCAGTTTCGGTTGGGGACGCTGTGGGAGATGGGGTGGCTCATTTCGGCGCTTTCTTGAGGTGATAGGATTTCGGCCGGGTCACGGAATGGAACCCAAGGTAGGACAGCGACGTGCCCCGCCCGGTGTCCTTAACCCCGGTCCAGGTGAGGGCCGGGTCAAGGTAGTCCGCGCGGTTCATGAACACGGTCCCGGTTTCCACCTGCGCTCCTAAGGCGGCGGCGGTGTCATAGTCCTCGGTCCAGATGCTGGCGGTCAGGCCATAGGGCGAGTCGTTCATCAAGGCGAGGGCCTCGGCGTCGTTCTTGACCGGCATGATGCCGACGACGGGGCCGAAGCTCTCCTCCTTCATCACCCGCATGGAATGGTCGACGTTCACCAGGATCTGCGGCGCGAGATAAGCGCCGCCGTCATCGGCAAACTTCTTCGGGTCCAGCAGCGGCTTCGCGCCCTTGGCAATCGCCTCGGCGGTCTGGTCGCGGACGGTCTGGGCAAACCGCTTGTGCGCCATGGGTCCAAGGGTGGTCGAGCCGTCGAAGGGGTTGCCGAGCTTCAGCTGGCCGACCCAGGCCACGGATTTCTCGACGAAGCTGTCGAAGAGGCTTTCGTGGACATAGATCCGCTCGATCCCGCAGCAGCACTGGCCCGCGTTGTACATCGCGCCGTCCATCAGCACGTCGACGGCCAGCTCCAGATTGGCATCCGCGCGGACATAGCCCGGGTCCTTGCCGCCCAGCTCCAGCCCCAGCGGCGTGAAGGTGCCCGCCGCCGCGCGCTCGATGGCCTGCCCGCCGCCGACCGACCCGGTGAAGTTCACGAAACCAAAGCTGCGCGCGCCGATCAGGGCTTCGGTGGTGGCGTGGTCAAGGACGACGTTCTGGAACACATCCTCGGGGATGCCTGCGGCGTGGAAGGCCTCGGCCAGGCGTTCGCCGACCAGCAGGGTCTGGCTGGCGTGTTTCAAGACCACCGAGTTCCCGGCGATCAGCGCGGGGACCAGGGTGTTGATCGTGGTGAGATACGGGTAGTTCCAGGGCGCGATGATGAACACCACGCCAACGGGCTCACGCGCCAGATAGCGGCGGAACGCGGTCGAGTCCTCGACCATCTCATGCGCCAGGGTCTTGGCGGCGATTGACGCCATATAGTCGGTGCGGGCGTTCACCCCGCCGAATTCGCCGCCATAGCGGGTGGGGCGACCCATCTGCCAGGCGATTTCCTCCACCACCACCTCGGTCATGGTGTTCAGCTTGGCGACGGCCGCTTTCACAAGCGCGATGCGGTCTTCCAGCGACCGGGCGGCCCAGGGCTTCTGCGCGGCGCGGGCAGCGGCGACGACAGCTTCGGCGGCAACCTGCGACAGGGGCATCCGT
>JANMGI010000584.1:0-7983 GCA_031374565.1 Paracoccaceae bacterium
GTGCGTCGCGGCAAGGTTCGCCGCGCCAAGCTGTACTATCTTCGTGATCGTCGCGGCAAATCGGCCCGTATCGCCGAGGACACCGCCTACAAAGCCAAGTCGGAATAAGGAGCGGGATGATGAAAGCCGAGATCCACCCCGAATACCACACCATCAGCATCAAGATGACCGATGGCTCGACCTACACGACCCGCTCGACCTGGGGCAAAGAGGGCGATCAGATGTCGCTCGACATCGACCCCCTGGCGCACCCGGCCTGGACCGGGCAGTCGGCGAAACTGATGGACACCGGTGGCCGCGTGTCGAAGTTCAAGAACAAATACGCCGGCCTCGGGTTCTGAACCCAGCCGACGCAAGGACAGGGGGGCGTGCCGCAGGGCGCGCCCTTTTCCATTCCGGACACCCAGAGTTTTCGTAAACTCCGGGCCGAAGCCTTCAAAGGCTCCGTCACGATTTCTTCAAGGAAATCGCCCTCGACCCTCGGCGAAATCCCGCTTCCCCCGGCCTGGATCCCCGCATAAGACAACGCCGGGACAGGACAAGGGGCAATCATGGCGCGGATCATCGTCGTCGGGAACGAGAAGGGCGGTTCCGGCAAGTCCACCACCTGCATGCATGTTGCGACCGCGCTGTCCCGCCTTGGAAAAAAGGTCGGCGCTCTGGACCTTGACCTGCGCCAGCGCTCCTTCGGTCGCTACATCGAGAACCGGCGCGCCTGGCTGGCTCAGGCTGGCCTTGACCTGCCCACCCCGGATTACCGCCTGTTGCCCGACGTCGACCCTGCCAGCCTTGCCGAAGGCGAGAACCTTCAGGATCAGCGCCTGACCCGCGCCATCGAAGCGATGGACGCGAAGATGGACTACATCGTCATCGACTGTCCCGGCAGCCACACCCGCCTGTCCCAGGTGGCCCATACTCTGGCCGACACGCTGATCACCCCCCTGAACGACAGCTTCGTCGACTTCGACCTTCTCGCCCACGTCGACGGGCTGACCGGCAAGATCAAGGGCCCGTCGATCTATTCCGAAATGGTCTGGGGAGCGCGGCAGATGCGGGCGCAGGCGGGGCTTGCCCCCATCGACTGGATCGTGGTCCGCAACCGGCTGGGTGCGCAGGCGATGCACAACAAGAAAAAGGTCGGCGCAGCGCTGGAAGAGTTATCCCGACGAATCGGCTTTCGTGTCCTGAACGGCTTTTCCGAACGGGTGGTCTTCCGCGAGCTTTTCCCGCGGGGCCTGACCCTTCTGGACCTCAAGGATACCGGGGTCGATCAGTTGAACCTGTCGAACATTGCTGCCCGGCAGGAACTGCGCGACCTGATCACGGGGCTCAGGCTTCCGTCTCTGACTGTCGGCTTTTGAACACCGGCCCGCCCAACCCGTGATGGTTCACCACACGGGTCCGGTTCACCTTCTTCAGACGCTTTTCGAACGGGCTGTCCAGTTCGGCCTTGCGGACACGGCCAAGGCCAATCTTCTTTAGCAGCATGATCGTTTTTTTCATTGGGGCCGTCCTTTCGGTCATTCCCTTTTTTCCTGCGCAAGCGCGGCAGGACTAAGGCATGCTAGGACAAATGCTGCGGCCCGTTTGCGCTCATTTGGCGACAATCCGTGTCCGATTTCGCCACACAATTTAAGCGATAGTTAATAGCGCGGCAGGTCGCCCTACTGCGCGCGGGAGTCCAGCCAGTTTGCCCAGGCCCGGTTTGACCCGGCAAAGACGTTGATATCCACCTGTCCGGCGATCCCCGGCACGACCCCGGTCGACGTATACTGCCAGTAGCTCCAGCTCTTGCCGTCATACACTCCATGTGGGTGATCAGCGACGGACCGCAGCCAGAACTCAACCCCCTGCAAGCGCCACAGCTCGGTGTCCTGGAAGAAATCCACCGTGGTGTAGATCATCGGACGCTGGCCGTAATGGCGCTCCAGGATGTCGATGAAGATGCGCGCTTCCGAACGGATCGTCTCCCCGTCGCGGCGGATGGTGCATGTCGGGCTGGTCGGCGTCCATTCCATGTCCAGAACCGGGGGCAGGGCGCCGGGGGTCCGGGGCACATGGCGGATGAACCAGCGCGCCTGTTCGGCCGCCGGGCGGCAATGATAGAAGAAGTGATAGGCCCCCCGCCTGACCCCTGCGGCCGCAGCCCCGAGCCAGTGATCCTCGAACATCGGGTCCACAAGGTCACCGCCTTCGGTCGCCTTGATGAAGGCAAAGTTCACCCCGTTCGCCCGCGCCGTAGCCCAATCCACGCCGGTCTGGAATCGTGACAGGTCGATGCCATGTACCGGATAGCGGTCCGGCGATTTGCCCGGCCAGTCGGTCGGGTCGCTGTCCTGAAAGTTCGACGCGATGACAGTCACCTCGTCCGGCGTATTCGGGACGGAGGCAACCTGCCGACCGCCGCCCCCGCAGGCCGCCATTAGGGACAGGGCAAGGACCGGCAAGGCAAGTGTCAGCGTGCGCAACATGCACCGGATGCTGGCAACTGCCCGCCCGCCTGTCACGCAGCTTTTCATCCGTCGGCGGAAACCGTCACGCGAAACGCGCCGGGGCCAGTTGGGCCACCAGCCCGGCCTCAAGTTCGGGCGCCCGGCCCCCGATCAGGTCCGCCGCCAGACGGCTTGCCGCAGCACTGGTCTGGAAGCCATAGCCGCCCTGACCCGCCAGCCAGAAGAACGCAGGTTCGCGCGCATCCGGCCCGATTACCAGCACCCGGTCCGGGGCAAACGTCCGCAACCCCGCCCAGCTGGCCAGAAGCCGCGTGACGGGTTCCGTCACCATCTCTTCGTACCGCGCCAGACCCTCGGCCAGGACCATGTCGTCGGCCCAGGCGTCATGCGGCTCCATCAGGTGCTCCTCGGCGGGCGACACGATCAGCGCCCCCGCGTCGGGCTTGGCATACCAGTCCTCACCCGGCCCGAACATCATCGGCCATTTGCTGACATCATGCCCGCCCGGCGCCGGAATCCGCGCCATTGACCGGCGATACGGCGTGAAGCCCAAAGGCTGCACACCCGCCAAAGCCGCCACCTGATCCACCCAGGCTCCCGCCGCATTGACGATCATCCGCGCGGTGAAGTCCCCCGCCGCTGATGTCACCCGCCACCCCGGCCCTTCCTTCGCAATCGTCGTCACCTTTGCCTTGGTCACAATGCGCGCCCCGCGGCCCTTGGCATCGCGCGCAAAGCCCTGCACCAGAAGGTCGGTATCCACATCCTCGGCATGGGCCGCATAGCCCGCCATGGTCACCGCATCCGGGTTCAGGATCGGCACAATCGTCCTGGCCTCTGCCACGCTGATCCGGTCAAAGGCCATCGCCGCCAGATCATGCTCGAAGGCCTCGACCCCGTCGGCCTTGCCCACCAAGAGCAATCCGCGCGGCGACAGCACCCCCGGCACAGACCGGAAATAGGCCTCCGACGCCATGGACAGCCCGACCACTGCAGGCGCACCATAGCGCGGCTCGAACAGGGCCGCCGACCGGCCACTGGCATGATGCGCCAGGGCGTCCTCGGCCTCCAGCACGATCACCGAGCCCAGCTCCGACATCCGCGCCGCCGCCGAAATCCCGGCAATCCCCCCGCCGATGATCAAGAAATCCGCGTCCATCCTGCACTCCTTCAGTCAGGAAAAGGGGCACGGAATCCCATGCCCCTTTCATCTTGGTAAAACTATCCCGGGGGCGCGAGGGCTGGCCCCCGCTTCCCGACCAGAATCACTGAGGAATGTCGCCGACAATCCCTTCGACGTAGAAGTTCATCCCCAGAAGGTCACCGTCCGGGGCCGTCGCGCCTTCAGCCAGCCAGGCGCTGCCGTCCTGCTTGTTGATCGGCCCGGTGAACGGATGGAACGTCCCCGCCGCAATCGCATCGCGCATCGCTTCGGCTTCGGCCTTCACCTCGGCCGGCACCTTGTCGGTGATCTCGCCGATCAGCACTTCGCCCCCGGCGATTCCGGCCCAGGTGTCCTTCTGCTCGTAGGTGCCATCCAGGAGTGCCCCCACACGCTCGACATAATAGGGACCCCAGTTGTCGATGATCGACGACACGCGCGGCCCGTCCTTGTATTCCGCCATGTCCGAGGCCTGACCAAAGCCGATTACCTTGCCCTCGGTCTTCGCAGCCTCGGCCAATACGGCGGTCGAATCGGTGTGCGAGGCGATCACGTCCACGCCCTGGTCGATCAGCGCCTTGGCGGCATCGGCTTCCTTCGCCGGGTCGAACCAGGTGAAGGCCCAGACCACCGAAAGCTCGACGTTCGGGTTCACCTTCTTGGCGTTCAGATAGTAGCTGTTGATCCCCATCACCACTTCCGGAATCGGGAACGACCCGATGTAGCCGATCTTGTTCGACGTGGTCATCTTGCCCGCGATCAGACCCTGCACCGCACGGCCTTCATAGAACCGCGCGTTGTAGGTGCTGACATTTGCGCTGTCGCGCTTGAAGCCTGTGGCATGCTCGAACTTCACATCCGGGAACTTGGCCGCCACCGCATTGGTCGCATCCATGTAGCCGAAAGATGTCGTGAAGATGATGTTGCAACCGCCCAGCGCCATCTGGGTCAGCACGCGTTCGGCATCCGCTCCCTCGGGCACGTTTTCCTGAAACTGGATCTCGACCTTGTCGCCGAACTTCTCCTGCACTTCCAGCGCGCCCTGATGGTGCTGGAAGGTCCAGCCACCGTCGCCGATCGGGCCGACATAGACGAAGCAGGCCTTCACCTTGTCCATCCCTTGCGCGAACGCCCCACCGCCAGCCAGCATCAGCCCCATCGCCGCCGTTGCAAGCAAATGTCTACGTTTCATTCCGTTACTCCCCTTGGTGGCGGGGCATTTCGCCCCGCAGTTATAGGCCTCAACGCGAGGCGTGAAAGTTCTGTCCCAGCGCCGCAGGGGCGCCGTTCGCCTTCCGGCCCGCCGACATGATGACCAGCACGATGATGGTTATCAGATAGGGGGCCATCGACAAGTACTCGACCGGGATGCCAGAGCCTGCGACCTGCAGGTTCAGCTGCAACACGGTGATGCCGCCGAAAAGATAAGCACCGATCAGCACCCGCCAGGGTTTCCAGCTGGCAAAGACAACGATGGCCAGGGCAATCCAGCCCGCCCCCGCCGTGATCCCGTCCACCCATTGCGGCACGCGTGCCAGCGACACATAGGCCCCGCCCATCCCCGCCATCGCCCCGCCAAAGGCGATGCAGCCCAGCCGGATGCGGTTCACCTTGTAGCCAAGCGCATGCGCCGCCTCATGGCTTTCGCCCACCGCCCGGATGATCAGCCCGATCCGGGTGAACTTCAGCACCCACCATAGCACCGCCGTCATGAAGATGCTGAAGTAGACCACCCAGTCATGCCCGAACAGGATCGGCCCCACCACCGGCAGATCGGCCAACGCATCCGGCAACAGCTGCACGGTCGGCGGCGGCTTTACACCGTTGTATCCCTGCCCGCCAAGGCTGGAGACGCCCAACCCGAACAAAGTCAGTGCCAGCCCCGTCGCGACCTGGTTTGCCAGGAACACCTGCGTCAGAAGTGCAAAGATCAGGCTCAGCGCCGCCCCCGCCGCCGCCCCGCCGATGAATCCCAGCACCGGGCTTCCGGTCTGCACGGCAATCACGAACCCCCCAAGGGCCCCGATCACCATCATCCCCTCGACGCCTAGGTTCAGCACCCCCGCGCGTTCCACCACCGTCTCGCCCAAAGCCGCCAGCAGGATCGGCACCGCCGACGCCATCAGCGTCGCGATCAGGATGACCGGATTGATTCCCCCAATGTCCATCAGTGCACCCCCACTGCAATCCGAAACCGGTAATTCGTCAGCACATCCACCGCCAACAGGAAGAACAACAGCATGCCCTGGAACACCTGGATCGCCGCATCCGGCAGCCCCAGGTTGGTCGATGCCATCTCGCCCCCCACATAGGTCAGCGCCATCAGGAACCCCGCCAGCACGATCCCCAAGGGGTTCAGCCGCCCAAGGAAGGCCACGATGATCGCGGTGAACCCGTAGCCGGTGTTGAAGTCGATGGTGATCTGACCCGCCGGCCCCGTCACTTCGAACATCCCCGCCATGCCTGCAAGCGCGCCGGAAATCCCCATGCACATCATCACCAGCCGCGCCGGGTTTACGCCATGGAACCGCGCCGCCCGTGGCGCCTGCCCCGCCAGCCGGATCTGGAACCCCGCCTGATGCCGGGTCAGCAGGATATAGGCCAAGACCCCCGTCACCAGTGCCGCCACCCCGCCCCAATGCAGGCCCAAGGGCTCATAGATGAAACTGTTCTGCGCCGCCGGATAGCTGGAGAAGTTGCGGCTTCCGGGAAATCCCATCCCTTCCGGGTTCTTCAGAAAGCCGGTCGCGGCCTTGGCCAGGATCGTCTCCGCCACATAGACCAGCATCAGGCTGACAAGGATTTCATTGGTGTTGAACCGGGTCTTCAGGATCGCCGGGATCATCGCCCAGGCCCAGCCGCCGAAGGCCCCCGCGACGATCATCACCGGAAAGATCAGCCGGTTCTCGGTCGGAAACACCGCAAGGCCCACAGCGGCCCCGCAAATCGCCCCCATGATGTACTGCCCCTCGGCTCCGATGTTCCAGATACCCGCCCGGAACCCCAAGGCCAGCCCGATGGCGATCAGGATCAAGGGCCCCGCTTTCACCAGAAGCTGCCCGCGCAGGTAGAAGGCGAACTCCCCGAACAAAGGGTCCCAGAAGATCGTGCGGATCACCTCGAACGGGTTCTTCCCCATCGCGGCAAACAGGATGCCCCCCGCAATCATCGTCAGGATCACCGCCACCGGCGGCGTCGCATACAGCCAGAACCGGCTGGGGGTGGGGCGCTTCTCAAGCCTCAGCATGACAAGCCCCTTTCATACTGGTGGAAATATCCCGGGGGTGTGGGGGCTGGCCCCCACTCCAATGGCTCCACAAGCGCACCGCGTCCTCGACACAGCGAGCTTGCACCCAGCGCCAAATTCCTTCGAAAGAATCTGCAAAACTCTGCGAAGAGTTTTGGTCCCTACGCTCCATGATGTGCTGTCTCCATGCCATGCGCCCCGCCCATCATCAGCCCGATCTCGTCCATCGTCAGGCCCTCGGTGGGCCGCGGCTTGGTCAACCGCCCCTCGTTCAGCACCGCAAAGCTGTCCGACACTTCCAGCAATTCGTCCAGGTCCTGACTGATCACCACCACCGCCGCACCTTCGCCCGCCCGGTCCAGGATCGACTGCCGGATCTGCGCCGCCGCCGCCGCATCCACCCCCCAGGTCGGCTGGTTGATGACGATCACGCTCGCCCCCTGCATCAGCTCACGGCCCATCAGGAACTTCTGCAAGTTGCCGCCCGACAGCGCCCGCGCCGCCACATCCGGCCCCGGAGTCCGCACGTCATAGGCCTCAATGATCTCCACCGCGAAAGCCCGGGTCCCCGCCCAGTCGACAAACCCGTTCTTCGTCAACCCCTTGCGCACGCCCGCCGTCAGAAACGCGTTCTCGACCAAAGACATATCGGGCGCTGCTGCATGGCCATACCGATCCTCCGGTGCCGCCACCAACCCTGCTTTCCGGCGGTCCACCGGCCCCCGGTCCCCGACCGGCTGCCCCCCGATGCGAACCTTGTCCGCTACCGCCTTCAACTCCCCCGACAACGCAAGCAAAAGCTCGTCTTGTCCGTTCCCCGCCACCCCGGCGATGCCCAGAACCTCGCCCTTCGCCACGGTAAAGCTGATCCCTTTCAGCGAGGTCCCGAACGCAATCGGCGATGCCACTGACAGGTCCGACACTCCCAGCGCCACTTCACCCTTCGCCCCCACCCGCCGCTCGGGCGTCTTCAAGGCTTGCCCGACCATCAGCTCCGCCATCTCCCGCGCCGTCCGGTCGCGCGGCGTGCAGGTCGCAACCACCTTCCCCCGCCGCAGGATCGTCGCCTCGTCGCACAGGCTCCTGATCTCCTCCAGCTTGTGGCTGATATACAGGATCGC
>JANMGI010000621.1:0-2688 GCA_031374565.1 Paracoccaceae bacterium
GCGATCACCGCCTGGTTGAGGGCGGCAAGGTTCATCTCGGCCACTGTGCCATCATAAAGGATGTTGATCGCCTTGATCGGCTCGTCCGTCATCTGGCCGATGAAGCTGCCGAGGTGGGAAGCAAGCCTGATCCACGGCCCCATGACTGCGGCCTCTTCGGCGGTGACGTTCGGCATGTTCAGCGCGTTCTGGACGGCGCCCGTCAGAAGGTAGTCCGACATCTGCTCGGCAACCTGAAGCGCGACATTTTCCTGCGCTTCGGTGGTGGCAGCGCCAAGGTGCGGGGTGCAGACGACGTTCGGATGGTTGAAAAGCGGGCTTTCGGTGGCGGGTTCAACCTCGAACACATCCAGCGCCGCGCCAGCGATGTGGCCAGTGTTGAGCGCGTCCAGAAGGGCGGCTTCGTCGATCAGACCGCCACGCGCGCAGTTGATGATGCGGACGCCTTTCTTGGTTTTCGCCAGGTTGTCCTTCGACAGGATGTTGCGGGTCTTGTCGGTGAGGGGGACGTGGAGGGTGATGAAATCGGCACGGGCGAGGAGGTCATCAAGGTCGACCTTGTGGATGCCCAGCTGCTTGGCGCGGTCTTCCGACAGGAAGGGGTCATAGGCCACGACCTTCATGTGCAGCCCCACCGCGCGGTCGCAGACGATGCCGCCGATGTTGCCAGCACCAATCACGCCGAGGGTCTTGTTGAAAAGCTCCACCCCCATGAACTTGGACTTTTCCCACTTTCCGGCATGGGTCGAGGCGTTGGCCTCGGGGATTTGCCGGGCAACAGCGAACATCATCGCGATGGCGTGTTCCGCCGTGGTGATCGAGTTGCCGAAGGGCGTGTTCATCACGATGACGCCCTTCTTTGACGCCGCCGGAATGTCGACGTTGTCGACGCCGATCCCGGCACGGCCGATCACCTTCAGCCGGGTGGCTTTTTCGAGAAGCTTCTCGGTGGCCTTGGTGGCGGACCGGATGGCAAGGCCGTCATACTGGTCGATGACGGCGGCAAGGGCGTCCTTGTCCTTGCCAAGTTTTGGCAGGTAGTCGACCTCAACCCCGCGGTCGCGGAAGATCTGGACGGCGGTTTCGGAGAGTTCGTCGGATACGAGGACTTTGGGCATGGGGATGCTCCTTTTGGGGAGTGGGGAAAGTGGGCAGATTGCCCACCCTACGAAGAGTTTCGGGGCGACGGGCTGGTAGGGTGGGCAATTTGCCCACGCATCGGTCAAGCGGCCTGCGCCAGCGCGGCGATCTCGGTGTGGAAGGCGTGGGCGATCCAGGGCATGAGGTCCTGGACATCAGCCGTCTCGACCGTCGATCCGCACCAGATCCGCAGGCCCGGAGGCGCGTCGCGGTAGGCGCCCATGTCGAAGCCCGCACCGACCTTCTCGATCCGCTTGGCGACGGCTTTGGCGAAGGCCTCGCCGTCGGTGATGCGGGGGTCGGTGAACTTGAGGCAGACGCTGGTCGTCGAGGCCGTCGCCAGGTCCTCGGCCAGATTGGCGATCCAGGGGTTCGCGGCGCAGAAGTCGTGGACGACCTTGGCGTTGGCATTCGCGCGGGCGATCAGCCCCTGCAGCCCGCCGATGGACTTCGCCCATTTCAGCGCGACGAGGTAGTCTTCGTTCGCCAGCATCGAGGGGGTGTTGATCGTCTCGCCTTGGAAGATGCCCTCGATCAGCTTGCCCTTGGCGGTCAGCCGGAAGATCTTCGGCAGCGGCCAGGCGGGGACGTAGGTCTCCAGCCGTTCGACAGCGCGGGGCGACAGGATGATCACGCCATGTGCGCCCTCTCCGCCCAGGACCTTCTGCCAGGAGAAGGTGGTGACGTCGAGCTTGTCCCAAGGCAGGTCCATCGCGAAGGCGGCGCTGGTTGCGTCACAGATCGTCAGGCCCGCGCGGGTGGCCGGGATTGCGTCGCCGTTCGGCAGGCGGACGCCGCTGGTGGTGCCATTCCAGGTGAAGACCACATCCTTGTCGAAGTCGACTTCGCGGAAGTCCACGATCTGCCCGTAAGGCGCGATCCGAACCTTGGCGTCCAGCTTCAGCTGTTTCACCGCGTCGGTGACCCAGCCTTCGCCGAAGCTTTCCCAGGCGAGCATCTCGACTGCTCGGGCACCAAGGAGTGACCACATCGCCATTTCGACCGCGCCGGTGTCAGAGGCAGGAACGATGCCGATGCGGTAGTCCGCAGGGACGCCGAGAATTTCACGGGTAAGGTCGATCGCCTCGCGCAGCTTGGCCTTGCCGACGGCGGCACGGTGCGAGCGGCCAAGGGGCGCGTCGGCGAGCATATCAAGGGAAAAACCGGGGATCTTGGCGCAAGGGCCAGAAGAGAAGCGCGGATTGGCCGGGCGCTTGGCCGGCGGGGTCAGGTCTGTCATGGTAGCCTTCCAGCTAAAAGCCCTTCGGTGGGGAAGGGTGTCCCGCCGCTGTGGGTAATGATCCGCCCGCTCTGGTGCAAGCGGAAAAATCGCGGTAGTCCGACGCTTGGTCGCGAAAAAGCGACACCCGCGTTCACTATCGGAAACCTTGCCCATGCATGTCGTCACCTTGCTGACCAACCCTGAAACACCGGTGCTGGAGCGTGTGACGGTTGAAAGCCTGCGCAACGCCTGGGGCGGGAGCGACGCGGTCTGGCTGGACCCGGGGGTGGCAGCTGAATTCCCGGTCGAGGCGATGCCCGCAAACC
>JANMGI010000635.1:0-4692 GCA_031374565.1 Paracoccaceae bacterium
GACATCATCGGGCCCTCTGTCGGCGCCCTTGTCACCGACTATCAGGCTGCCCAACCCGCTGATGGCCTGGCCCAGAACGAAGGACATTCGGAATGACGTCCGCTGATTTCCAGACCCTCCTGCCCGAGATCATCCTGGCGGGCTACGCGATGACCGCTTTGATGGTGGCGGTCTATACGTCCAAGGACAAGCTGGCTGCCACACTGGTCTGGGCGACGGCGGGGCTGTTCGTGGCGCTGGCCTTGTACATCGGCCTTGGCGGGGCGGGGGAGCGGACGGTGTTCTCAGGCCTCTTCATCGACGACCCCTTCGCGCGGTTCGCCAAGGTGACGATTCTGCTCTCCGCCGCCGCAGTGCTGGTGATGAGCCAGGACTACATGACCCGGCGTGAGCTTTTGCGGTTCGAATATCCGATCCTGGTGGCGCTGTCCGTCGTGGGGATGATGGTCATGGTATCTTCGGCCGACCTGATCACGCTTTACATGGGGTTGGAGCTGCAATCGCTGGCGCTTTACGTCATCGCCTCGATCCGCCGTGACAGTGCCAAGTCGTCGGAAGCCGGTCTGAAGTATTTCGTCCTCGGCGCTTTGTCGTCAGGGCTCCTGCTCTATGGCGCGTCGCTGGTCTATGGCTATGCCGGGACCACCCAGTTCGCGGGCATCCTGTCCACCGTGCAGGATGGCGTGCCGCTGGGGCTGCTGTTCGGCCTGGTGTTCATGCTGGCGGGTCTGGCGTTCAAAGTGTCGGCGGCACCGTTCCACATGTGGACGCCCGACGTCTACGAAGGCTCGCCCACCCCAGTCACCGCCTTCTTCGCCACCGCGCCGAAGGTCGCCGCGATGGCGCTGATCGCGCGGCTGGTGCAGGACGCCTTCGGTGGCATCCCCGGCCAATGGGGTCAGGTGCTGGCAGCACTTGCCGTGGCCTCGATGTTCCTGGGTGCCGTGGCGGCGATCGGCCAGCGCGACATCAAGCGCCTGATGGCCTATTCGTCGATCGCCCACATGGGCTATGCGCTGATCGGGCTTTGCGTCGGCACGGCCTACGGGGTGCAGGCCACGATGATCTACATGGCGATCTACGTCACGATGAACGTCGGCACCTTCGCCTTCATCCTGTCGATGGAGCGTGACGGTCGCCCGGTGTCGGACATCGCGGGTCTGAACCAGTTCGCGAAGAAAGAGCCCCTGAAGGCGCTGGCCATGCTGGTGCTGCTGTTTTCTCTCGCCGGGGTCCCGCCGATGGTCGGGTTCTTTGGCAAGTTCTACGTGCTGAAGGCCGCTGTTGATGCAGGCTGGGTCTGGCTGGCGGTGGCGGGGGCGGTGGCTTCGGTCATCGGGGCGTTCTATTACCTTCGCCTCGTCTACTTCATGTATTTCGGCGCAGAACAGGAACCGGTCGACAGTCGAATGGCCCCGGTGCAATGGGCGATGCTGGTGGCCGTGGCGGCGATCATGCTGCTGGGCATCGTGAACCTGTTCGGGATCGAAGCGCCCGCCGCCTTTGCGGCAGAAGCGCTTGTCCGTTAAGCCTGTGACCCGGGCAGGCCGCATTGTCCTGCCCGAAATCGACAGCACCAATGCCGAAGGCTTCCGCCGGGCTGGGACGCTTGACGGTCAGGTCTGGATCCTTTCCGGATTGCAAACTGCGGGCAGGGGACGCAGGGCGCGTCCGTGGTCAAGCCCGCAAGGCAACTTCCACGGCACGCTGGTCCTGAAACCGACCGAACCGCCCGAGACGGTGGCATTGCGGTCGTTCGCCGCTGCGCTGGCGCTGCGCGATGCGCTGGTGGCTTTGACCGGCCTGCCACAAAGCTTCACCCTGAAATGGCCGAACGATGTCCTGTGCAACGGGGGGAAGCTGGCGGGCATCCTCTTGGAAAGTCAGGGGCTGGGCGGTCCGAACCCGGTTCTCTGCATCGGCATCGGCGTCAATCTGATCGCAGCACCTGATGCATCCCAAGTCGAGGCCGGAGCGGTTCCGCCCGTATCGCTTCTGCACGAAACCGGCCTGCGGATCACGCCCGAGGTTTTTCTGGACGCTCTTGCCGACGCCTTCGTGCGGTGGGAGGCCACCTTCACCACCGAAGGCTTCGCCCCCCTTCGCGCGGAATGGCTGGCCCATGCCGCCCGCCTGGGCGACACAATCCGCGCCCGCACCGGGTCCGAGACCCGTGAAGGTGTGTTCGAAACCATCGACAGCGCAGGCAACCTGATCCTGCGCATGGCCCACGGCCCGGTTGCCATCCCGGCAGCCGAAGTGTTCTTCTGACCGGAACGGAGGGCGCGCCCATGCTTCTTGCCATCGACTGCGGCAACACCAACACCGTCTTCTCGATCTGGGACGGTGCCCGGTTCATCGCCACCTGGCGCATCGCCACCGACCACAAGCGGACGGCGGATGAATACTTTGTCTGGCTCTCCAGCCTTCTGGCGCTGACGAAGACCGAAGCCACGGTCACCGAAGCGATCATCTCGTCGACCGTCCCTCGCGTGGTCTTCAACCTGCGCGTCCTTTGTGACCGCTATTTCGGCTGTCGCCCGCTGGTCGTCGGCAAACCCGATTGCCGGTTGCCTGTCGCACCCCGCGTTGACCAGGGGACCACGGTCGGTCCTGACCGGCTGGTGAACACTGTCGCGGGCTTTGACCGGCATGGCGGCGACCTGATCGTCGTGGACTTCGGCACCGCCACCACGTTCGACGTTGTCGACCATGACGGCGCCTATATCGGAGGCGTCATCGCGCCGGGCGTGAACCTGTCGCTGGAGGCTTTGCACATGGCCGCCGCCGCCCTGCCTCACGTTGATGTGGCAAAACCCCTCAAGGCTATCGGCACGAATACGGTGGCCTGCATGCAGTCTGGCGTGTATTGGGGCTACATCGGGCTGGTCGAGGTCATCGTGCGCGAAGTGCGCCGCGAACGCGGTCGGCCAATGAAAGTTATCGCGACCGGGGGCCTTGCCAGCCTTTTCGCGCAAGGAACCGCGCTATTTCATTCCATCGAGGACGATCTGACCATGCACGGCCTCGTCCTGATCAACGACCTGAACAAGGATACCCCATGAGCGCGAACCGCCTCATCTATCTTCCCCTCGGCGGTGCCGGCGAGATTGGAATGAACTCCTACGTCTACGGCTACGGCCCGAAGGGCAAAGAGCGCCTGATCCTGGTCGATGTCGGCGTGGCCTTCCCAGACATGGACACATCGCCCGGAGTGGACCTGATCCTGCCCGATCTTAGCTGGCTCTACGACAAGCTGGACCGGCTGGAGGCGATCTTCATCACCCACGCGCATGAGGACCACATCGGCGCGCTGGCACCCCATTGGCCACGGTTGCAAAAGAAGGTCTACTGCCGACGTTTCACCGCCACCATCGGGCGGCTGAAGTTCGATGAGGCGGGCCTGCCGCTGGACCAGATCGTCGTCGTCGATCCGCGCCCGGCCACCATCGAGGTCGGCCCCTTCAAGGTGCAGTTCGTCCCGGTGTCGCATTCGATTCCCGAATCCTCGGCTCTGGTAATCGACACGCCTGCAGGCCGTATCTTCCATTCGGCCGACTTCAAGATCGACCACAACCCCGTTGTGGGTGAGGCCTGGGATGACGCCCGTTTCTCTGACATCGTGGCGGAACGCCCGGTCAAAGCGATGACCTGCGACAGCACCAACGTCTTTTCCACGCACGAAGGCCGTTCGGAAAGCACCCTCGGCCCCGCCCTGACCGAGCTTATCAAGGGCGCCTCCGGCATGGTCGTCGCCACGACCTTCGGGTCGAACGTCGCGCGCCTGAAGACGCTTGCCGAAGCCGCCCGCGCGGCCAACCGCACCGTTTGCGTTCTTGGCCGGTCGATGAAGCGGATGTTGTCGGCCTCGGAAGAGGCGGCGGTTCTGTCAGGGTTTCCCCGGACCGTCAGCCCCGAAGAGGCGCTGGAGGTTCCGCGCCGCAACCTTATGATCCTTGCCACGGGCAGCCAGGGCGAACGCCGCGCGGCATCGGCCCAGCTTTCGCGCGGGAAATACCTTGGGCTGGAGATGAAAGAGGGTGACACGTTCCTGTTCTCCTCAAAGACCATCCCCGGCAACGAACGCGACGTGCTGCGGGTCTGGAACGCCTTTTCCGAAAAGGGCGTGCAGGTCATCGACGATCAGGGTGGCAAATACCACGTCTCGGGCCACGCGAACCGGCCCGATCTTGAACATGTCCACCGCCTGATCCTGCCCGACATGCTGATCCCGATGCATGGCGAGCACCGTCACCTGTCGGAACACGCCCGGATCGCGACCGAAAGCGGCATTGCCGCCGCCGTGGCCCCGAACGGCACCATGCTCGATCTGTCGGGCGATGTGCCCGTAGTGGTGGAGCATGTCGAAACCGGGCGGCTTTACCTGGACGGCACCGCCCTGATCGGCGCGCTGGACGGTGTGGTCCGCGACCGTATCCGCATGGCGCTGAACGGGCTGGTAACCGTGACGGTGATCCTGGACGAGACAAACGCCGCGATGGGCGAGCCTTGGGTCGAACTGATGGGCCTGCCCGCGTCCGGACGAAGCGAACGCCCGCTCTCTGAGACGATGGAGTCCGATCTGGATGAGGTCATCGGTCGCCTTGGTCGCAAGGTCATGGCCGATGACGTCAAGCTGGAGGAAGAGATCCGCAAGGTCGTCCGCCAGGTCGCGATGGAAGAGATCGGCAA
>JANMGI010000640.1:0-2497 GCA_031374565.1 Paracoccaceae bacterium
ATGTCGGCGGCGTCACCCTGCAACGCAAGATCCTGCATTGCCTTGCCGAACAGAATGGCAAAGGGCACCTCCAGCTCTGCCTCCTGCATCCGCGCCCAGACCACCGGCAGCGTGGACGACACCCGCGCGGCATCACCCGCCGTCATCGCCGCCTCGAAGTCCTGGAATGCCGCCACCCGGTCCCAGACCCCACCCGAGGCGGCCGGATCGCGTTCGGTGTAAAGCCCCAGGATCACGTTCGGCGGGATTGTCCCCGCCCGGGTCAGCCGTTCCGCCGCTTCGACCTGGGCCTTCCACCCGGCGCGCGGGCTCAGTTCGGCGTAGGAAAACGCGATGGGCAGGCCTTCCGTCGGCAAAGGCTCACCGATCGCGGCATAAATCATCCAGTCCAGCGGCGTGACCGGGCTTGGGGCAGGGGGCACCGGCTCGCCCTCGAAAAGGTCCGGGTCAAGGAACCGCGACAAAAGCGTCTCCTGATCCGCCGTGATCTGGTTCAACGCCTTCGAGGTGCGGATCGTCAGCGCCGCCGTGTCCCAATCGCCCGAGCGTGCAAGGCAAAAGATCCGCGCAGGCACCGTGGGCGCCAGATGCGGTTCCTCTGCCATGGAAAGGCAGGCACGGTCTTCTGCCCCGGTCAGAAGCGCCACGTCGAAAGCCCGGCGAAAAAGTTCGGGCGAGGGCGTCCCTGCAGCCTCGATCAGCGCTGCGGCCTGCTCCAGCGCCCCCAGCGCCAGCAGCTTGTCGATGCGGACCTGCAACAGCTCTCCCCGGCCCCCGGCATCAACCGGGGCCGCGACTTCAGCCAGCAATACGGTCAGGAACAACTGGCGCAGTGCGGGCAGATTGTCATCCGCATGACTGACCAGCCGCTCGGCGATCTCACGCGTCAGGCCCGCCCCCCACAGGTCGCGCGGCAACCCCGAGACCGCAGGCACGATCAGCCCCACACCGTCCGGCGTCGGGCCATCCAGCGTCGAGGTCGTTACAGTTGCGGGCAAGGCACCGCCCGCTTCTGTCACTGGGGGCTCGTCAATCGCGCCGGTGCCGCCCCCCGTTTCCGCGGAAGCCACCGACTGCGACAGCCAGTCGATTGCCGACAGCGGCCCTTTGCCACCATCTGCATCCTGGGCCATCACCGGCCCGGCAAGGATAAAAAGCCAAAGAACGTTGGCTGCACTAGTCCGCATTCAGCACCACAGGCTTCTTCACTTCGCCCTGACTGGGTGTGAGATCACCCAGATAGGCATAGCCCGTCAAGCCAAGGAAGCCCAAAACCACCAGCACCACCAACGCCTTGATGATCCGACCCATCGCTGTGCCCTTCCTCGACTTTGCCCGGACGGCTTGATCCGCCCGGTTATTGTTGCTGCACGCACCCGCGTCTAATGCGGTCTTGGCGGCAGGGTCCATTGCGAATGTATATAGCATTCGGGAAAACTTCACGCCATTGAGGGGGAAAGATTTCCCTTCGGCAAGTCCTCGCCCGGGGTCACGAAGCAGAGAGCGATGAGCAGGCTGGCGAAAACGGTTGTCCTTGTGGGAATGATGGGTGCGGGAAAGACCGCCGTCGGTACCGCAGTGGCCCGACAGCTGGGGGTGGAATTCCGCGATTCCGACGAAGAGATTGTTCGCGCCGCCAGCCGGTCGATTGCTGAAATCTTCGAACGTGACGGTGAGCCGTTCTTCCGCGCCCGCGAAACTGAAGTCATCGGCCGTCTTCTGCGCGGTACTCCCTGTGTGCTGTCAACCGGGGGCGGGGCCTTCCTGTCCGACGCGAACCGCGCCTTGATCCACGATGTCGGTGTTTCCGTCTGGCTGCGCGCCGATCTGGAGCTTTTGTGGCAGCGCGTCCGCCATAAGACGACGAGGCCCCTCTTGCGCACCCCGAACCCCCGCGAAACGCTGCGCGACCTTTACGAACGGCGGCAGCCATTCTACGCCCAGGCCGACATCGTGGTCGAAAGCGCTGCCGAACGCTCGGTCGAGGACATGGCCTCACGCGTGGTCGAGGCGCTGCGCAAGCGGCCGGACGTGCTGGAGGTTTGATGAACAGGGTTGCCGTTGAACTTGGCGAACGCTCCTACGAGGTGCGGATCGGCCCCGGCCTTCTCGCGCGCGCGGGCGAGGAGATCGCGCCGCTTCTTCGTCGCCAACGCGTGGCGATTGTCACCGAAGAAACGGTGGCCGCGCTGCATCTGCCACAGCTGCAAGCAGCGCTGGACGCTGTGGGCATCGCCTCGACCGCTTTGGCGTTGCCACCGGGCGAGGGGGCGAAGAACTGGGCAAACCTCGCGCGCTGCACCGAATGGCTTCTGGACCAGAAAGTTGAGCGGAAGGATGTCGTCATCGCACTTGGCGGCGGTGTCATTGGCGACCTTGTCGGTTTTTCCGCTGCCATCCTGCGCCGGGGCGTGCGCTTCGTGCAGCTGCCAACCTCGCTTCTGGCACAGGTCGACAGCTCGGTCGGCGGCAAGACCGGGATCAATACGGCGCAAGG
>JANMGI010000650.1:0-2047 GCA_031374565.1 Paracoccaceae bacterium
GCGATCCGGACTTATGTTTCCGAATTCGACACAATCACCATCCGCGAGGCGATCCTGCGCGAACGCTACCGGGGCGGGCAGACCTTCTACGTCGTGCCGCGCATCGCCGATCTGCCAGAGATCGAGGACTTCATGAAAACCCAGGTGCCCGAGGCTTCCTACGTCATCGCACACGGGCAGCTGGCCGCTGGCGATCTGGATGACCGGATGAACCAGTTTTACGACGGCAAGCATGACGTGCTTTTGGCGACCTCGATTGTTGAAAGCGGACTGGATATTCCCACTGCAAACACGATGATTGTTCACCGTTCCGACATGTTTGGCCTATCGCAACTGTATCAGATCCGGGGACGCGTGGGCCGATCCAAGACGCGGGCCTATTGCTATCTGACGACAAAGCCGCGCGCTCCGCTGACTCCACAAGCGGCCAAGCGGCTGCGGCTTCTGGGAAGCCTTGACAGTCTTGGGGCCGGGTTCAATCTGGCAAGCCACGACCTTGACCTGCGCGGGGCGGGGAACCTTCTGGGTGAGGAGCAGTCCGGCCACATCAAGGAAGTCGGCTACGAGCTTTACCAGCACATGCTTGAAGAAACGATCGCCAAGATCAAGTCTGGCGAGTTGCAGGGATTGTCGAGCATCGACGACGACTGGTCGCCGCAGCTGAAGCTTGGCGTTCCTGTCATGATTCCGGAGACTTACATCCCGGACCTCGACATCCGGCTGGGCCTATACCGGCGGCTTTCCAGCCTGACCACGAAAGTCGAGCTTGAGGGGTTCGCGGCTGAACTTATCGACCGTTTCGGGCCACTGCCGAAAGAAGTCAACACGCTGATGCTGATCGTCCGGATCAAGGCGATGTGCAAGCGGGCGGGGATTTCAAAGCTGGATGCCGGGCCGAAAGGGGCGACGATCCAGTTTCACAACGACAAGTTCGCCAATCCAGCGGGGCTGGTGGATTTTCTGAAGGCTCAAGGGGCGGCGGCGCGGGTGAACGGCAACAAGATCATCCTGACCGGCGAGATGAAGACGGACGGCGACCGGATCAAGGGCGCGTTCAACATCGCACGAGACCTGGCCGAAGTGGTCAAGGCGGGGAAGGCTTCAGCGGCGAACCGTGTTGACCAGCGCCAGGGCAAGGGCTGAGAAGACTGCCACCGCGACCATCAGCGGAATCTGCGTGCCGTCAAAGGCCAGACCCACCGGCACGGCCAGAAGCGAGGCCATCACCGTCGACAGCGCAGTCATCATCGAGGCCGCGAAACCGGCGATATGGCCCAGATCCTCCATCGCAAGCGCGCTGAGGTTGCCCTGCGTCAGGCCCATCATCGCGAAGACGCTGATTGACCAAAGCACATGCGCCGGGAAGACCAGCGCGGCAGGCATCAGGCCGGTCCAGTCGAGGGCCAGGATCAGAAGGGTGAAGGCGACCTGAACGGCATAGGTCACAAAGATCACCCGTCGCATCCCGACGCGCATCACCACACGTGAATTCAGAAGGCTGCCGCTTGCGGCGCATAGGGCGATGAAGCCAAACCACAGCGGGAAGCTTTCCACCTTGCCGAAGGTTTCAGCAAAAATGCCCTGCTGCGACGAGATGGTGGACAGAAGGCAAGCCGAGCCCAGTCCCTGACACAGGGTCGAAATGAGCGCGATGCGGTGGCGCGACATCTCGACCGTGGATTGCCAGAGGAGGCCGATGCGGAACGGGCGGCGGGCTTCGGGGTCAAGGGTTTCCGGCTGGGCGACCAGCACCCAGGCATTGGCGATGACGACAAAGACAAGGAGGGCGGCGAAGATCGTGCGCCAGTTGCCGAAGAGAAGAATCCCTTGGCCAAGGAGCGGGGCGAGGGCGGGCACGATCATGAAGATCATCATGACAATTGACACGATGCGGGCCATGTCACGCCCTTTGTAAAGGTCGCGGACCATGGCCCGCATCGTGTCAATTGTCATGATGATCTTCATGATCGTGCCCGCCCTCGCCCCGCTCCTTGGCCAAGGGATTCTTCTCTTCGGCAACTGGCGCACGATCTTCGCCGCCCTCCTT
>JANMGI010000686.1:0-2493 GCA_031374565.1 Paracoccaceae bacterium
CCGGATCGCTTGCAAGACGTGGCTGCGGGCGTCCTGGAAGGTGAAGGCCAGGCTTTGCAGGTTTCGTGCCAGATCGGACCGGATGCGCGTCTGGTCGCCCTGCTGGGCGGCAACCGCGTCGTCCCAACCGGCGGAATACCCTTGCTCGAAAGAGGCAACCTTGGCCTCTTCAACGGCCGTCGCCTCGACCAGTGGCTGGAGGGAACCGTCCGGTGCATGTGCGGTGTCAAACACTTCAAGACGCAACGCTGACATCAGGCGTGCTCCTCTTCATGTTCCATCCAGCCGCGGAGGATCTCGATGGACTCGGTCTGGCGCAGTTCGATCAGGCGACGAAGCCTTGTGGCCGGGTCCTCATCAGTGCTGCCCGTAGTGGTCTCGCTGCGGGTGGCGGCGAAGGAACCATAGTCAAAGCCGTCGTCCACCTCGCCGTTCAGCGCAATGCCGCGCGATGTCATTGCTGGCGGCAACGCCAACGGGGCAACCGGAGACGGCAGGGCCGCACGGTTGGCCGAGGTCAGCACGGGACGGATCACGAAAAGGCCAAGGACAAGGGTCACCACCGCCAGAACGGCGGTCTGGATGATCGACATCAGATCAAGCTGGCCGAAATTCGGGATCAGGCTGGCCGTCGCCTCGGTGCCTTCCGGAACCGGAAGCTCCTGAAACTCCAGCGATTTCAGGGTCAGTATGTCGCCGCGCGCGTTGTCAAGTCCGACGGCCGAGGCAACAAGTTCACGCAGGGTTGCAAGCTCTTCCTCGGGGCGGGCGGTCCAGGTCCGGGTGCCATCCGCTGCCGTTGCAACCACACCGTCAACCATGACCGCCACCGTCATCCGCCGCACGGCACCCGGGTTTCGCAGGATTTCGCGCGAGGTTTCCGAAACCTCGTAATTCACGCGTTCCTTGGTCTCGGAGGTCTGGCTCTTGCCTTGTCCGCCAGCCCCGGCATCCCCCTGGGGCAGGTTGGAGGCGACGGTGACTTCACCGCCCGGCTCGGTGCTTGATCCGCTGCGCTCTTCCGTCTCGGACGAAATCGCGACCCGGCCCTGCGGGTCGAATTTGCGTTCGGTGATCGCTTCGCGTTCGGACACGAGGTCAATCGACACTTCGACAATGGCCTTCCCGGCCCCGACGCGGGCGGCAAGCAGGCGCTCGACATTGTTCTTGATCGCGGCGGCCCGGTCGTCGGCATCGTCAGCGTCAAACTCCTGCGCTTCCTGACCGCCGATCAGGCCTGCCACCGTGTCGATGATCTGCACCGCATCCGGGGTCATCCCGGCCACGGCGCTGGCGACAAGATGCCGGATCGCGCGGGCCTGCGCCTCGGACAGTGAACCCGACACGGTGGTCAAGGTAATGGACGCGGTGGGCTTCGCTTCAGCCTGAAAGGCTCGGGTCGGGGCACTGGCGATGTGGACGCGGGCGGCTTTCCCCTGCGGCATCGACAGAAGGGTGCGGGCCAGCTCGCCTTCTTTCGCGCGCCAGTAGGCCGCATCGAACATCTGCGAGGTGGTGCCAAAGCCGGACAGCGAATCAAGGAGTTCATAGCCGCCACCGCCCGCCGCGGGCAGACCTTCCGCGGCAAGGGCCATGCGCAGCGAGTCGCGCTGGGTCACATCGACCAGGATGGAATCGCCCGAAACCTCATAGGCGACCCCGCGCTGATCAAGGGCTGCGACCACGTCACCGGCGGCTGCCGGCTCCAGACCCGCATAAAGCAGGCCCATTTCCGCCTGCCCGGCCATGCGGCTTAAGCCAAGGATCGCGGCAAACATCGCCAGCGTCGCACCGACGATGATGATGCGGCGGCGCAGGTCAAGCGAGGTCCAGATAGCGATCACGTTCTGCAAGGCGATTCTCCGGCTTCGGCGGTTCTGCCGTGGCCTCACCTTTGGCCGGTTCGCCTTAACAATCGGTTAGTGACCTTTGGCCTATGGTCACCCTCACCAAAGAAACGGAGCATGAACATGGCGACGGCGGAAGCCACTCTGGAAGCGGCGCCGAAAAAGCGGTCGAAAAAACCGCTGCTGATCGGTCTGGTGCTGGCGCTTTTGCTGGGCGGCGGCGGTTTTTATGCAGCGTTTTCAGGCTTGATCCTTGGCAGCAGCGAAGACCACGCAGAGCAATCGAATGCTCCCGGCCCGCTGATGGGCATCGCTTTCGTGCCGCTGGAAACCATCGTCATTTCGCTTGGACCTGATTCGGGAAGCGAGCATCTGCGATTCACCGCGCAGCTGGAAGTCGTCGATACGGCAGCGGCAGATGTCGCCACGCTGACCCCGCGCATTCTTGATGTGATCAACAGCTATTTACGCGCGATCGACACGGCGTCGATCGAGGACCCCCATGCCATGGCGCGGCTGCGGTCGCAGATGCTGCGCCGCATCCAGGTCGTCACTGGCGAAGGCCGGGTGCGCGATCTTCTGATCACCGAATTCGTGCTGAACTGAGGCCGACCATGGACATGATCTCTGATATTCTTCTGGTGGC
>JANMGI010000682.1:0-2097 GCA_031374565.1 Paracoccaceae bacterium
GCAATCAGCTTGCGGTCGTTCTCCACATTGGTCTGCACCACGCCCACCACCAGATCGGCCCCCGCTTCTATCGCCGCCTCGGCTGCCGCGATGCCGCTGTCGACCGTAGGCAGGAACTTCAGGCTGCCGGTGGACGACACCTCTGGCGAGGTATCTTGCGCCACCGGAATCAGCGCGATCTTTAGCCCCGCGACTTCCTTCATCGTGACCCCGGCCAGCCCTTCAACCGGTGAGCCATCACCATTGGTGATGTTGATCGCCGCCCATGGGTATTTCGACGCTTTCATCTTCTCGGCAAAATTTTCCGGTCCGAAGTCGAACTCATGGTTTCCCGGCACCGCCAGATCGAAAGGCACCAGGTTGGTGAAGTCGATGGTGTTCTGCCCCTTGTCGAACCCCGACGCGAGCGATGGGCTCAGCATGTCGCCATTGAAAAGGTAAAGCGTGTTCGGGTTCGCCGCGCGCTCGGCCTTTGCCACCGCGTTCAGCCGGGCAAAACCCCCACGCCCGTCCTCTTCCTCGAAGTTGTAGACGTCGCCCACACCCAGAAACGTCAGCTTCACCGTTTCCGCTTCGACAGGTGCAGAAACCAAAGCGAAGACGATTGCCAGTCTCGAAACATCACGCATTGCGACTCTCCCAAAGATTGTTTGGCCAATACCGAAAGTCTGCGCCCCATGGGCCGCTGGTGTCAAAGCAACATCACGTCGCCCCGTGTCACGCCCATGACAATAAGCAAGGCATTGCCAGGTTCCGCCCACTTCGCTATTCGGCCTTCATGCTGATCCTGAAGATTTTCCGCCGTTCCGAATGGGATGCCTTCAAAGCCGCGGGCGAAACCCTGGGCGCTCCGGTCGATTTGGCCGACGGCTACATCCATTTCTCCACCGCCGCACAGGTTGCCGAAACTGCTGCGAAATGGTTCGCCACCGAAAGCGACCTTGTGCTGGTGGCCTTCGACCCTGACAAGCTTGGTCCGGCCCTGAAGTGGGAACCCTCGCGCGGTGGCCAGCTTTTCCCGCACCTCTACCGCCCGCTGCGTCTGACCGAAGTGATCTGGGACAAATCCCTGCCCCTTGGCGCGACCGGCCACATCTTCCCCGAGGGGGTATGGTGACAACCCTCGAACGTCTGGGCCTGTCGTTTCTCCACCGTGTCGATCCCGAGCGGGCGCATAGCTTGTCGCTTCTGGCCCTTCGGTCCGGCCTGGCCCCGCTGCCCGGCCCGGTGGATATGCCCCGCTTGCACACCACACTTGCCGGAATGGCGCTTTTGAACCCGGTCGGACTTGCCGCAGGCTACGACAAGAACGCCACCGCCATCGCCCCCCTGTCGCGTGCGGGCTTCGGCTTCATCGAGGTTGGCGCGGCCACCCCCCTTCCCCAGCCCGGTAACGACCGCCCGCGCCTCTTCCGCCTCACTGAGGACCGTGCCGCAATCAACCGCTTCGGCTTCAACAACGATGGGATGAAGGCCATAGGCGCGCGCCTTGCGGCCCGTGTGCCGGGCCCGGTTCCGGTCGGCCTGAACCTTGGCGCGAACAAGACCGCACAGAACCGCGCCGCCGATTTTGCGACGGTCCTGACGCGCTGCGGCCCGCATGTCGACTTTGCGACCGTCAACGTCAGCTCCCCCAACACCGAACGCCTGCGCGACCTGCAAGGCCGCGCCGCCCTTGCTGAACTCCTCCGCCGGGTGATGGAGGCAAGGGCAGCCCTGGCCCGCCCGATCCCGGTCTTCCTGAAGATCGCCCCGGATCTGACGCCGTCTGACCTGCACGACATTGTCGAGGTCGCATCGGCCGCCCGCATCTCCGGCATCATCGCGACTAACACCACGATCAGCCGTGAAGGTTTGAAATCTGCAAGCCGGGGTGAAACAGGCGGACTTTCCGGCGCCCCATTGTTCGAAAAGTCTACGCGATTGGTGGCGCAGCTTTCCCAACTGACACAAGGCATGATGCCGCTGATCGGTGTGGGCGGCGTCGGATCGGCCGAACAAGCCTATCAGAAGATCCGCGCGGGGGCCTCTGCCGTGCAGCTTTACACCGCGATGGTCTACCAGGGCCTCTCCTTGGTGCCTGACATCGCGCAGGGC
>JANMGI010000691.1:0-3728 GCA_031374565.1 Paracoccaceae bacterium
GACGACAAGGGCGACCGTCTGGGCCTGTGGGATGGCCTTGACGCGAAATATCCGCAGGACAAGATGCAGCCTTCGCTGACCGATGTGCAGCATCGCCTGCTTTTCGCCCAGGTGTTAGAGGCGGTTCGCGCCCTGGAGGAAGGGGTCCTGACCGACATCCGCGAAGGCGATGTGGGCGCAATCCTCGGCTGGGGCTTCGCGCCTTGGTCGGGCGGGCCGTTCTCGTGGCTGGATATCATCGGCGCGCCCCGCGCGGTCGAGATTTGCCGGGGCCTCACCGCCCAGTTCGGCCCACGGTTCCATGCCCCGGCCCTTCTGCGCGAAATGGCCGAGAAGGGTGAGACGTTCTACGGCCGGTTCGGGGGCGAACAGCAGGCAGCGTGACCTTCTCACCCACATGGGCGCATCACCCACCCTACACACCGTTTTGTGGCCCGTAGGGTGGGCAATTTGCCCACGCGCCGACAAATGACACGATGAGGGTTAACGTATTTCCGCCCATACGCGCGTATGGACGGTTTCCATACGCAATCCAGACGCAAATTCCGGCCCTTGTCCGGTCACGGATTAACCAAGTTTGGCGGCACTTTCCCGTCAGCCCAGGCCACCAGGTTCGCCACCGCCATCATCCCCATGCTTTCGCGCACTTCCAGACAAGCGGTGCCCAGATGCGGCAGCAAAGTGACGTTTTCCATCGCCATCAGCGCCACCGGGACCTTCGGCTCGAACTCATAGACGTCCAGCCCCGCGCCAGCGATCCAGCCCTGCTGCAAAGCGTCGATCAACGCGTGTTCATCCACCACATCACCCCGGCTGATGTTCACGAAGATCCCGGTTTTCTTCATCATTCTCAAGGTCTTGGCGTCAATCAGGTGATGCGTCGCCTTGCCCCCCGGGACCGCCACAACGACGAAATCCGCCGCCATCGCCTCGGCCATCTCCACCTGCCGCGCGGGCATCCCCGCGTCTTCGACCTTCGAGCGGTTGTAGAACACCACCTCCATGTCAAAGCCGTAGTGGCACCGCTTGGCAATCGCCTTGCCGATCCGCCCGAAGCCGATGATTCCAATACGTTTTCCGGTGACATGTGTGCCCAGCATCTGCACCGGATGCCAACCCTCCCAAGTCCCAGCCCGAAGCATCCGCTCCCCCTCACCCAGCCGCCGTGCGGTCATCAGGATCAGGCTGAGGGCGATGTCGGCGGTGGCATCCGTCACCGCGCCGGGAGTGTTCGACACCGCAATACCAGCGGCCTTCGCGGCCTCGGCGTCGATGTGGTTGTAACCCACCCCGAAGTTCGCCAAAAGCTTTGCCCGGGGGCTGGAAACGTCCGCGAAAACATCAGCCTGGAAGCGGTCACCCAATGTCGGAAGCACCACATCATAGTCGCGCAGCGCGGCCCGAAGCTCTTGCGCGGACAGCACGTCCGTCCGGTCGCGCAGGGTCACGTCGAACCGGACGCGGGCGGCGTCCAGCACAATGTCGGGCAGGCGGCGGGTGATCAGAAGCGTCTGTTTCAAAACAGTTTCCCTCCCAAAGGAACATCATGCCCCGGCCCGATCAGCACGACCGCGCCGTCCGCGTCGGGCAGGCCAAGAACCAATACCTCGGACAGAACCGGCCCGATCTGGCGGGGCGGAAAATTGACCACGCCCAGCACTTGCCGCCCGTCCAGGTCGTCCAGCGTATAGTGCTTGGTGATCTGCGCCGAGGACCGTTTCTCACCAATCTCTGGCCCGAAATCGACCCAAAGTTTGTAAGCCGGTTTGCGCGCCTCGGGGAAAGGCTCGGCACGGGTGATGCGGCCTACGCGGATGTCGACACCTTCAAAATCGGCGTAGGTAATGGTCATTTGCCAAGCTCCCGTCCCCGGTCAGCGGCGGCCTTGACGGCACGTTTCATAAGCGAGGGGAAACCGGTCTCGGGGTTCATCAGAACCCCCAGTGCCGCCGCCGTAGTCCCGCCGGGCGAAGTCACATTAATCCGCAATTGTGCAGCGGTATCAGGGCTTTGGAAGGCCAACTCCCCCGAGCCACAAACCGTGGCCCGTGCCAGCTGCATGGCCACTTCGGCGGGCAGCCCCTCGGCCTCGCCCGCCGCTGCCATCGTCTCGATCAAGTGGAAAACGTAGGCTGGACCCGAGCCGGAAACGGCGGTCACCGCGTCAATCTGATCTTCACCTGACAATTCTACCACCTGCCCCACCGCAGCCATCAGGTCGCGGGCAAGGGCAAAACCGGCGTCAGAAACATGGCCATTCCGGCAAATCGCAGTGATGCCGCGCCCGACCATCGCAGGGGTGTTCGGCATGGTGCGGACGATGGGGGTGCGGGTGCCCAGCACATCCTCGAAGGTAGCGATCTGTGTCCCGGCAGCAATCGACACGAACAAAGTCGTGCCATTCCCCAGTGCCTGCAAGGACGGCAGCGCAGCCCCCATCATCTGCGGTTTCACGGCCAGCAGCGCCACGGCGGGCGAGGGCGGAATTCCTTGGTTCAAATGCACCCCCGAGGCACGAAGCCAGTCCGTCGGGTTCGGTTCAATCACCCAGACCGATTCCGCAGGCACGTCTGCGGCCAGCCAGCCCGTCAGCAACGCCGTTCCCATCTTGCCGCAGCCCAGCAGCACCAGCCCGTCCCGAGCCACCTGTTCCAAAGTCATGGACACCCCCTTAAACCGGAGGAGAGGTTAGGCGCGCCCGTAAGCCTCGGCAATGGCGACTTTCATCGCCTGCGCCGGGGTCTGGTCGCCCCAGATTGCCAGCTGGAACGCCGGGTAGAACCGCTCGGAGGCCATGACCGCCGCAGCGATCAGCCGGTCGATCTGTTCCGGCCCTGCCACCTGCCCGCCCGACAGCACAAGGCCATAGCGCCAGACCATCAGCTTCTGTTCGCCCCACCAGGTGAAGGCACCGGTCCAGACCATGTCATTGCAGCGGTTCAGCATGTCATAAAGCGCGGGCAGCTTGTCTTCGGGCGGCTCCATCTCGAAGGTGCAGATCAGGCGCAGCGTCTCGTCCTGCTCGGCCCACGCCAGCGTCAGCGAGTACGTGCGCCACTGGCCTTCGACCGCCATGGCGATCTGATCGTCGGTCACGCGGTCGAATTCCCAGGCGTGATGTTCGGCCAGGGTCTCGACAATATCGATGGGATGGAGGTCTTCCATCGCAGCGTAGTCTTCGGAAAGCGACATGCCCGGCCTCATAATGAAGCTTCTGGCGGGCCAAGACCCACTAGAAACTGGGTATCTGGCAAGGTTCAGCGTTTGCCCGACGCTGTCCTTACTAGATATGGTGTGGGCAAAGCGGAAGCCTGTAAAGCGAATTCTTGCGAAAATAGCTGTGGACAATCGGTTTTCTCGGCAGGGAGAGTCTGTAGAGTCAAAGACTTGCCGTTTGGGGACTCGTCCGTCCTGGCCTTCACACGCCTAGGCAGAAAAAGGCCCCCGTGCGGGGGGCGCACGAGGGCATGTCGGGATGACCCGGGCCGCCTAGGGGACAGATCGGCCGGGTCGAAGGCGATGGGGACAGATCGCATCTCCGAACATGTTCAGGCTACGGTCTGTGTGAATCGGAAGTGTGACAGGCCCACGGGGGACCTGACAAAAGCTGTGGATCATTTCCGGCGTGAGCGGATCATGCCGGTGATGTCGTAGACCTGATCCAGGATTGGCCGGGCCAATGCGTCGGCGCGGTCGGCCCCGTCGCCAAGGATGCGGTCGATCTCGGC
>JANMGI010000692.1:0-5707 GCA_031374565.1 Paracoccaceae bacterium
GCCAAGACCGAGACGCTGGCACAAGCCTTGCGCGAGGCCCGGCACGAAGCGGTGGCCTATCACGCCGGCATGGAGGCCGAAGAGCGCCGCCGGGTCGAGGCCCGCTTCCAGCGGGAGGACGGGCTGATCGTGGTGGCGACAGTCGCCTTCGGGATGGGGATCGACAAGCCCGACATCCGCTGGGTCGCCCATGCCGACCTGCCGAAATCGATCGAGGGCTACTACCAGGAGATCGGCCGGGCCGGTCGGGACGGATCGCCCGCCGAGACGATGACCCTTTACGGGCCCGACGACATCCGCCTGCGCCGGACGCAGATCGATGAGGGCGCGGCTCCGCCCGACCGAAAGGCCGCCGACCACGCCCGGTTGAACGCGCTTCTGGGGCTGGCCGAGGCGCTGGCCTGCCGGCGTCAGGTGCTTCTGGGCTACTTCGGCGAGACGGCGGAGCCTTGCGGGAACTGCGATCTTTGCGACCGACCGGCACTTCTGTTCGACGCGACCGACGCAGTGCGGAAAGCTCTGTCAGCAATCCTGCGGACGGGGGAGTGGTTCGGGGCGGGGCACCTGATCGACATCCTGACCGGGTCGGCCACAGCAAAGGTTCGCGAAAGGGGGCACGACCGGCTGCCGACCTTTGCGGTGGGAAAGGACCTGTCGAAGCCCGCCTGGGGCGCTGTCTTCCGGCAGATGATGGGCCGTGATCTTGTCCGGCCCGACCCCGACCGCCACGGCGCCCTGCGGATGACCGAGGCCGCGCGGCCGGTGCTGCGGGGCGAGGCGACGGTGACCCTGCGGCGCGACACGGTGGTCGCCGCGGGGGAGTGGGAGCCGGTGGTCCGCGCCCAGGTTGCGGATGAGGATCTGGGGCTGCTTGCGCTTTTGAAGGCCAAGCGGCGGGCGCTGGCCGAGGCGCAGAACGTGCCGGCTTACGTGGTCTTCACGGACAAAACTCTGATCGAAATGGCGGAGAAAAAGCCGGCAAACCTGGACCAGATGGCCGGGATAACCGGGGTCGGCGCGCGGAAGCTGGAAAGCTACGGGATGGCGTTTCTGGCTGTGATCACCGGGGCGGCAGAGGGACTGCATCCGGCCCGGATGAAGCTGGTCGGGCGGCCGGAGGGAGCGGTGTTCGACCGGCTGTCCGAGGTTCAGCTGACGCTGGCGCGGGGGGAAGACGGGACGGGGAAGTATCTGACCTGCTCGCCTGCAGCCCTGCGGGCCATTGTGGAGCGGCGGCCCTCGACGCTGGGGGAACTGGTGGCGATTGGAGGGATGGGGGAGCAGAAGGTAGAACGGTTCGGGGCGGCTTTTCTGGCGATCCTGCGGGACGTGTGAGGGGGTGTGTCCACAGTGGACAGTTTTTGATAAGCATTCAAAATCAATGGCATGACTTTTTTCGTTAAGGACTTGGAAAGAGTTGTAGTCCCTGCACGTCCTGACAAGGGCTGAGGAAATGGAGCGCTGACGCGCACGCCTTTTGTCTCGCCTCTGGCCTGCGGCCAACCGGCTTGGGCATTGGGGGCGCTTCGCCCCCCAAACCCCTAATTGGGGGCGCTTCGCCCCCCAGCCCCCCGAGGATACTTGGGCCAATGTGAAAGGGGTTTTGGGGTCTGTGCCACGTTGCCAGGCAGACGAAAACCTTGACCGACAAAGTGACACGCCGTCTGGAAACGGAGGGAACCTGCGTCTGGTCAGGCGGCATTTTCAGCGGGCGCGGCAAGGGGCGGTCGCACCGCGTCCGGGCGGAATTCGGTCAGAGCGCTTTCGATGGCGAGCTTGCGCAGGGGTTTGGTCAGGTAGCGGTCGATCCCGGCGGCAAGGATCGCCTCGGCGTCGCCGTCCATTGCGTGCGCGGTCAGCGCGACGATGGGCACCTGAGAGCCGAGCGCCCGAATGGTGCGGGCGGCTTCCTTGCCGTCCATTTCCGGCATCGAGATGTCCATGAAGATGATGTCCGGCTGGAAGCTTTGGAAGAGTTCGACCGCGATGCGCCCGTTATCGGCAAAGACGAGGTCGATGTCCATGTCGCGCACCATCTTCTGGAAGACGAGCTGGTTGGTTCGGTTGTCCTCGGCAGCGAGCACCCGCATCTGGCGCAGATTGACCGGGGCAACCTGAACCACGGCAGGTGCATCGGGCACGGCGGGCGCGGTCAGGCCTTGCAGATGGCGGTAAAGGTCGGACCGCAGAATCGGCTTTTGCAGGATGGCCGCGAAATCGTTCGCGAGATTGCCAAGGCCGGTGGGGTTGGACGACAGCAACATCACCGGCAAGGTGTGCCCGGCGACGCGGATATGGTCCAGAAGCTGGACGCCGTCCATGTCCGGCATGGCATGGTCGGTCAGCACCACGTCATAACCTGCATCTAGGGCCAGCTTTTCCATCACCTCGGACCCTGAGCGGCAGAGCGTCACCTCGATCCCGCAAGGGGCAAGCTGGCGTTCCAGGATGGTGCGGTTGATGAACTGGTCATCCACGGCGATGACCCGCTTGACCGAGACCGGGACCTGCACCGGGGCGGCATCTTCGGCCACCGGCAGGGTCACGCGGAAGCCGAAGCTGGAGCCTTCGCCGAAATCGCTGTCGACCCAGACCGCCCCGCCCATATGTTCGATCAGGCGCTGGGTGATCGCCAGGCCAAGGCCGGTGCCTTCGAACTTGCGGTTGCGCTCATCCTCGACCTGGTTGAATTCGCCGAAGATGTGGTCGAGGTATTCCGGTGCAATGCCGATGCCGGTGTCTTCGACCGTGACATGCAGGGTCTGGTTGCCGTCTTCATCGTCGATACCGACGACGCGGGTCAGGACGTGGCCCTTTTCGGTGAACTTGACCGCATTGCCGATAAGGTTGGTCAGCACCTGGCGCAACCGGCCCGGGTCGCCGACGAAGCGGGTGGGCAGGAACATGTCGAAGTCGATCATCAGATCGATGCCCTTTTCCCGCGCGCGGGGTTGAAGAAGCATCGTCACCTCATGGATCGTGCGTTCCAGATCGAAGGGTTCGGGACGCAGGGTCAGCCGTTCCGCCTCGATCTTCGAATAGTCGAGGATGTCGTTGATGATGACCAGAAGCGCCTCGCCCGAGGAGCGGATGGTCTCGGCAAAGAGGCGCTGCTCTTCGGACAGCGAGGTGTCGCACAGAAGTTCCGCCATGCCGACGACGCCGTTCATCGGCGTGCGGATTTCATGGGACATGTTGGCAAGGAAGGCCGACTTGGCACGGTTCGCGGCCTCGGCCGCTTTGCGGGCGGCTTCCAGTTGCGCCTGCTGTTCGCGGATCGCGGTGATGTCGGTGCGCAGTCCGACGCGGCCGCCATCGGGGGTGACATGGTCGGATTCGAGGATCACCTGGCCACTCGCAAGCGTGTTTTCAGCGATGGTGTCGGCGGCGCGGAAGTGCTGCAGCCGGTCGGCAAGCCAGTCTTCTTCGCGCCCGACGGCTTCGGGGACGTGGCTGTTGCGCAAACCGTTGCGCAAGAGGTCTTCGAAACTGGTGCCGGGCAGCATCATGTCGGCGCTGTCTGGGAACATTTCGCGGTAACGTTGATTGCAGGCCAAAAGCCGTTCCTCCCGGTCAAAAAGGACAAATCCATCGGGCAGCACGTCGATGGCGGCCCAGATGCGCATCTGTTCGGTGATGTCGATGGCAAGGCAGACAAGATCTCCGTCGCGGGCGCGGCGTTCCTGAACCTTGATCCAGGACCCGGTACGCAGTTTGACGGTGACAGGCTCGATCACGTCGCCTTCAAGCCGGATCAGCATCCGGGCGACGAAGGCATCTGCCGTCTCCTCCCCCAGGTCGATGACGGTTTCGGCAGAGTAGCGGATGAGGTCTTCGTAGGGGCAGCCGGGCGCGACAAGCTTGTCGCCCAGCGGGGCAAGCCAGGCGGCATTCGCGCTGACCAGCCGTTTGGCGCTGTCAAACACGGCAAAGCCGTCATTGATGGTTTCCAGCGCGTCCCACAGCCTGCGTTCGGCCATGACGGCGGCGGTGTGGGCGCGGTCAAGATCGTCGACGAAGCGCAGGTTCTGGTCCTTCAGCACCTCAGCCTGAGACAGAGCGGATTTCACCACCTGGCGCTGTTCGACGATCTGGTCGGACAGCGAGCGGGCATGGATCCCCAGCTTTTCGTTTGCGGCGAAAAGTTCGCGGCTTTTCTGTTCGAGAAGGCGTTCGGCGGCAAGTCGCGCGCGCCGTTCCCTGAGCAGACGTTCCGTAAGATCCATCGCTTCCCGACCGACATTCTGTGCGGGGTCGACGCGGGACAAGATCGCGCGCCGACATCCGGTTTTCGCGACTACCCTCGCTGATCAAAATGAACCAAGGCTTAACGCCGTAGGGTCTCGTGGCTTGCTCTTGCAGGGTGGGCCATGCGACAGTTGCCGCAATCGATCTGGGAGGCATTTTGATGCGCTGGTTTCTGAAGGCTGCGGTGGCGGCGGTATTTCTTGGCGGGTCCGGACTGGCGCAGGCTGAGGACCTGATCCCCGAGCGCCGATTCGTCGTCACCCAGGATCAGGACCTGCCGGGCGGCGACATCGCGTCGGTCTTCGATACGACGATCGAGGCTTGCGAGCGGGCGGCGCTGACCAATCCGCGGGCGACGGCCTATGTCTACAACACGAAGAACGGGTCGTGTTTCGTGAAGAACGGGCCGGGGGAGGGTGCGTTCTTTGCGGGGGCGTTCTCGGCCACGGTGGTCGAGGCGGACCCTGCGGTGCGCGCGGCTGCGGTGGCGCGGCGGGCGGAACTGGGCTTTGTGCCGGACTGGGATGTGCAGCCAGCGTTTGACCAGGCTTCGGGTCTGGGGCGGCAGCACACGACGGGGCCGTGGACGGCGGAGGAACATCTGGCAGCGGCGGCGGATGCCGAGGCGAATGGTGACTGGGCGGGGGCGGCGGCCTTTACGGGGGCGGCGCTGAACCTGACCGATGACGCGGCGACCTGGGGCGAATTCGCGCGGCGGCAGGTGCAGGCTGGGATCGCGGACAGCAACCAGTCGGGGTATTTCTTCAACCAGGCGTATCTGTCGTCGATCAACGCCTATCTGCGGGCCGACAGCCCGGCTTTGCGGCATACGATTCTGGTGGTGATGGGCGATGTGCTGGAGCGGAACGGGCGCGGCCGCGATACGGTCAGCGCCTTGCGGCTGGCGCAATCCTTGCAGGAGCGGACCGATACTGCGGCGTTGCTGGACGATGCGATCGGCAAGTACGGGTTCAAGATTGCCGAGACGCTTGTGCAGTCCGATCTGGCGCGGCCACGGATTTGCGTGACGTTCAGCGAGGATCTTGTCGCATCGGGCGTCGATTACTCGACGTTCGTTCAGCTGAAGGACCCTGGCCTTACCGTGGAAAATGGCGCCTACCGGCAGCTTTGCGTGGCGGGGCTGGAGCATGGCAAGCGCTACAGCGTCACCTTCCGTGAGGGGCTTCCGGCGGCGGATGGCCAGGTGATGGCGAAGTCGGTCGAGATCACGCAATACGTCCGCGACCGCGCTCCCGGCGTGAAGTTTCCGGGGCGGGGCTATGTGCTGCCGAAGGCGGGTGATGCAGCGCTGCCGGTGGAGACGGTAAACACCGAAAAGCTGGATCTGACGCTGTTCAAGGTGACGGACCGGAACCTTCTTCAGTCGATCCAGGACTATTACTTCGGCGCGCCGATCAACGTGTACTCGGAAGAGTACTTCGCCGACACGGTGGGCGAA
>JANMGI010000747.1:0-2310 GCA_031374565.1 Paracoccaceae bacterium
GGATGTCATGGGCGTGCTCTGGTTCTACTCGTCTGTTCATAAGCACAAAACTGGCAAGAGTTCGGCAAACACAGCAGGAATCCACGCCTGCGACCTTTCGACCCGCCCTTGGGCTTGATGGACACACATCGCCGAGAAGACCGCAATCCTGCTGGCCCGGTGCAAGGTCACCGGCCACCACTGACCGTGCCGGGCTACAGGTCCCTTGCCATCACGATCCAGTCGCCTTCGTCGTCAGAGGTCGGGAAGGACACAAAAGGTCGCCGCTCCCATTCGACGAAACCGCACTTGCGGTAAAGCGAGATCGCCTCGGCGTTAGGGCTTTCCACCTGCAGGACGATGCGCCGGTGACCGGAGTCGCGTGCGGCCTCGCAGGCACGCTCGATCCGCGCCGGACCATGGCCTTTGCCGCAGCGTTCGGGGAACAGGGCCACGGCCTGCAACAGCCAGCAGCCCTTGGCGACGATCTCCAGCTCGATCATCGGGCGAAGGGGGGCGCTTACTTCGTTCAGGTCAAGCCGGTCATAGAGGTTGGGCACCGAAAAGCCGATTAAGGCCCCGGCGACCCCGCCCTCCGCCTCGGCCACATTCCAATTGCTGTGGTGGCTGGTTGTCTCCGGCAGGTTTGGAACCCGGGTCCGGCCAACCTCGAACAAGGACTGCCCCGGCGCGGCCAGCGTGCTCCACTACCATGAACACATCCGGCGCGAGGCCGCATCAAACAGGATAGCGAGGGTCACAGGCGTCCTCGGGCCGACCCGCCTGAAATGTCAGTCCTTAGGCCATTGACATCAAATCCTCCCCATTTTTGCAAATGCTGAAGGACTGTCTGCGTCCTGTCGAACACCCAGTGCCGCTTTCAGGCCGCCATGTCGTTTTCTGACGCCAAAGGTCGGGTGGACTTGCCCGCCATCTGGCGTCTCTGGCAGATAGGGGCAAACCTATTGCGGGAGTCCGTTCCATGAAAACCCACGTCAAAGCCCTCGTCGTCGGTGGCGGCGCAGTCGGCACCGGGATCGCCTATCACCTGGCGAAGGCCGGATGGGACACGATGCTCGTGGAACGCGACGAGCTGACGGCAGGCTCCACTTGGCACGCCGCCGGCCTTCTGCCCTTGTTCAACATGGGCTACGCGACGACCCATATCCACAAATACTCGGTCGATTTCTACAAGGGGCTAGAGGCGGAGACCGGTCTCAACCCCGGCTTCTACGTCGTCGGCAACCTGCGAATGGCGCAACACGCGCAGCGCATGGACGAGTACATGCTGTATTCTTCCGTCGCCGAAACCGCCGGGGTCTACCACGAATTCCTTAGCCCCAAGGACATGAAGGACCGCTGGCCTCTGGTGCGGACCGAAGACCTGATCGGCGCGCTTTATCACCCGCAGGACGGCTACATCAACCCGGCGGACGTGACGCAAGCGATGGCCAAGGGGGCCCGCCAGCACGGCGCGACCATCGAGCGGAAAGTTCAGGTCGACGGCTACCGCTGGACCGGGTCGGAATGGATCGTCTCCTGCACCCGTCTTGAAGAACGCGGCGGCAACTTGGTCGCGACCGACGACAAGTTCGAGATCACCGCCGAACACGTCGTCACCGCCACCGGCAACCACGCCCAGCGGACCGCCAAGCTCCTCGGCATCAAGACCCCCGCCGTCGTCGTCGAACACCAGTATATCGTCACCGAACCCGACCCCGCCCTGGTCGAATGGCGGAAGTCCAATCCCCAGCACCCGGTCCTCCGCGATGCCGACGCCAAGTGGTACGTCCGCGAAGAACGCGGCGGCTGGATCCTTGGGCCCTACGAAAAAGGCGCGCCCGCCCGGTTCGAATATGGTGTGCCGGAAAGCTTCCGCGCCGACCTCTTCCCGCTCGACCTCGAACGGATCGAAGCTGAATACATGTCCTTCATCCACCGGATTCCCTCGTCGGAAAACGTGGGCCTCAAGGACGATTACAACGGCCCAATCTGCTATACCCCGGACGGCAACCCGCTGGTCGGCCCCGCCCCGGGTCTGCGCAACATGTGGCTGGCCGAGGGCTTTTCCTTTGGCATCACCGCGGCAGGCGGCACCGGCCACTACCTCGCCCAACTGATGACCGAGGGCGAGGCCGAGATCGACATGGCCTCCCTCGACCCCAAGCGCTTCGGCGGCTGGATGACCACCGAATACGCCTCGCGCAAGAATGAGGAATGCTACGACCACGTCTTCATCCTGCATCATCCCGACGAGGAGCGCCCGGCGGCGCGGCCGCTGCGGACCTCGCCGGCCTACGACCGGCAGAAGTCGCGGGGCGCGCAGTTCGG
>JANMGI010000035.1:0-15736 GCA_031374565.1 Paracoccaceae bacterium
ACCAGCGCAGCATTAGCGGGGTCAGGCGCAAGGCGGGGTGGCGTCACACCCATTTCGGCCGCAAGGGCGGCGAGGCCTTCGGCGAGACGGTCTTCGCGCAGCAGGTGGTCGAGCGGCTGGAAGCTGGCGAAGCCCTGCACCAACGCGGTCTGGCTGGCGAGGCTGGGGTCGACGCGGGCGCCCGTCTGGCCGCCAGTCGCAAGGCGGCAGTAGTTCAGGAAGATCAGGAAGGCGGCGCGCTCGGCTTCGGGGGTCGCAAAGGGCTCACCAGAAGGCTGCAATTCGGCGAGAAATCCGTTGATCAGGATACGGCGCAGGTCCTGGGCTTCCCCCGCCACGATCTTGCGGCGAAAGGCGGCATGGGCGCGCAACAAGGGATGGCGCAGGACGGTAAAGCTGCGGTGGCCGGGATTCTGGCGCTTCCATTGACGAAGGGACTTTTGTTCGAAGCCTTCGGTGATGTCGCCCAAACCGTTGAACCAAGCCCGGATCGCATCCTCGGGGCCGGAACGGATGGGGAAAAAGAGAAGACCCTTGTCGCAGGCCAGCGCGGTCGGGACCCCGGCAGCGCGGCGGGGTTCAAAGCTGGGGGTGCGGCCAAGGTTGAAGACGTCGGTCGCGGCGATGGCTTCGGCGATGGCCTCGGGATTTTCCAGCTTGTCTTCCAAAGGGCCGGGGTTCTGCTTTTTCAGCGTGTCGTCCAGCGCCTTCACCCGCGCCTCTAGCCCGAGGAAGGCGGCGAGACCGTTCATCACTTCGACCGAGCCAAGGTCTTCGTAATCCAGGTAAAATGCGGTCTGCCCGGTGGTTTGCAGCGCGTTCAAAAGAAGAAGCTGGAAGGCCTGGATGTCGCGCAGATGCTGGACGAATTCGGGCACATCGAAGCGGACCTTGGCGGTCTTCAGCCGCTTGGGGTTGGTCAGCTTCCACTGGTCGGTGGCCTGGGCGATTTTCCAGCTGACGTAGCTTTCCAGAGGGTTTCGGGTCAGGATGATCTTGGCGCAACCGGCATCGGGCAACACATCGTCCAGAATGCGCAGGTCATGGTCGTGGAAAAAGCGAAAGCCCGGCAGGCCTTCGGTTTCTTCGCGCAGCTTGCGCAGCAAAGGGCGCGGGTCGCGGTCACGCTCTTCCATGGTTATGCCGAACAGCTCGGTCCGGTCTTTCTTGCCAAGGATGTAGCGGTTGAACACCTCACCGTGGCTGTGGACGCCGGGCAGGGCGTTCAGGTTCGCCTCCAGAAGGTTGGAGCCAGTGCGCATTTCAGCGAAGACGACGAAGGACTGGAACCGGGGCATCAGCGCGTGATCCGGGGGCGGGCGAAGGTCTGTTCGGGGCGGGCAAGTTCGGCATCCGAGGGGAAATCGCCCATCAGGACCGGGGCCATGCCCTGATTGCGCAGGTCTTGCAGGAAGGTGCCGAAGCCTTGCAGCGGCAACAGCTGCGGCAGGTCTGTCAGGCGATGTGCGGCGCGGGGGTTCAAAAGATCGACCAGCTGTTCCAGCGGCTCGGCGGGGTTTTCGATGAATTCGGTCAGCGACCAGACGCGGATGCGGGCCTTGGTTTCGGGGCCGTTCAGCTCGGTCAGGAAATCGGATTCCACCTTTTGCAGGCGGGCGACTTCCGAGCGAACCCCGGCAGCGGTCTGGCCTGACCGCCACAACGGGACGGCGAAGGCGCCGGTGATGACGAAGATCGTGGCGTTGGGGTCGCTGGCGATGGTGGGGGCAATGTCCTGTTCGTCGGCGGGGCCAAACTGGAAGACCTGCGTTTCGCCACGGGTGGTCCAGATCAGGTTGGCAAGAAAGCTTTTCGGGTTGTAGTCGCGCAAGGTGGGACTGTCAGAGAGGCCGCCCTTGAAGACGGGTTCGCCGCCGGCGAATTCGGCCCGGTCGAAGGCGAAGAGGTGGCCGTGGACGCGCGCGTCAAGGGCGCGGGCCAGCCAGGGTTGGAAATCCTGGAAAAGCTGGGTGAAGCCGGAAAAGACGCCGTAGGGTGCTGCGGACCCGGTGCCGCCCCGTGCGCGGATCGGGAAGCGGCTTTGCATGTAAAGGCCGGGTCGGCCCTTCACGCGGCGGTCGACGGCTTTGGCAAAGAGGCGGTTGATCTTGCCGGGGTTGGGTTCCGAGGCCAAGGCGCGGTCGCCGTCGGGCGTCAGGAAAGTGCGGTAAAGCAGGTCGGCCTTAGGCCAGATCTTGCGGGCGATGAAGGCGTCGGTCTGGCGGAGAAGATGCAGATGGTCGTCGTAGAAGGTGTAGGGGCGGCCCTGATAGTCGAATTTCGACAGGGTCAGAGAGCGGCTTTCGACGCGGGTGGAGACCTGGCGGACCAGGCTTTGGAAGTAGCTTTCGTCGGGAATCCAGACGCGGCGGAAGTAGCGGTCCAAAGTGGGCCGGTCAGGGTATTCGACGATTGAGCGAAGGGTGGGGCGGGTCAGGCACCACCATTGGCTGCCAAGGTGGGGTGTCAGGCCCTTGGGGATCCGGCGGCGGAAGCGGAGAAGGCGTTGCAGGGTGACGTAGCCGTCGAAAAGCCTGCGCCGACGTTTCCACGAAAACGGGAAGCGGAGGGTGAAGCGTTCCTCGTTGAGCCCGCCGATGGTCCAGCCGACATCCGCAGTGGTGACGCTTTCGATGAAGTCGGTATCGGGGTGCTGACCAAGGTGTGCTTGGAGGGCGGCGACGGGGCGGATCGGCAGGCAAGAGCCGGAGGCGAGAAGGGTGTGGGAGACTTGCGGGAAATCGGCCAGCATCAATGTGGCGGCGTCAAGGGTGGCCTGGACGATGCCGAAGCTGCCCCATTCGCACGCCGTGCGGGGGGAAAAGCGGATGTCGGGCAGATCTTGCAGCGATGTGCGCAGGGTGTCGAACTGGTCGTCAGGGGTGCGGGCGTCGACGTGGATCACGACGGGGCAGCCGTGCATCGCCCAGTGCCGGGCCAGTTGGGCTGCGCGGTCAAGTGCTGCGTGGCACAGCATGACGACACCTAACGTCACGCCCAGTTTCCTTTCGACATCAGGCCCAACACCTCCAACTGGCGCCAGTTCACATACTTTTCGCTCCAATTGCACCAGAGGTCACGCTCACGGGCGATGCCTTCGCGGTATGCGCGGTATTCTTCGCTTTGGGCGTAGTGCTGACCGCGGGCCAGTTCCTCGGCGGCCTTGGCGGCGAATGTGTCGAGGAATTTGGCGTGAAGCAGGACGCCGGAGGGGCGCTCGCCACCCTGGTCGTCGTAGGTGAGATTCAGCGCGCGGGGCAGCATCATGTGGGTCGAGGAGACGTAGGCGTAGGACCGGTCCCACTTGACCAGCGGGGTCTTGTTCATCGCAGGGGCGTGTTTCGGGCGGTCGGAAAAGAACAGGCGGGCACGGGGGCCGCCTTGAATCCACAGGTTGCGATAGGTGGCGTTGCGGGTGATGACGTAATTGCCGCTGTCGAAATAGGGGGCGATCTCGAACGGGTTCTGGCCTTCACGGTAGGGCTGTTCGTGCATTGCGCCCTTGGGATACATGTCCAGCATCATCGCGGCAAAGCTGGGCGTTTCCGCCGCATCCAGCCAGTCGGTCAGGGCGCGCAGGGGCCGGGTTTCACAGTAGGGGTAGACGAGGAATTCGTCCACGTCGACGGTCAGGCACCAGCGGCCATGCCCGTGACGGCGCAGAAGGTGCATCATCCAGTCCATCCCGAAGCGCGACTGCTTGTAGCCCGCTGTGGCGGACCAGACCGACACGTCGGGCTGTTTGGCAAGATACTCGCGGCTGCCGTCGTCTGACCCGTTGTCAACGATCAGAAAGTGGTCGATTCCAAGGCGGCGGTAGTAGGTCAGGAAATACGGCAGGCGCACGCGTTCGTTCCGCAGGGTGGAAAGAAGCAGGATCGGTTGCGCGGGCAGTGTGGCGGTGCGGTCGGCGACCGGTGTAAGCTGGCGGCGACGACGCCAGGCGCGGGCCAGAAGATACCGACGCCGGGAGCGCAAGCGCAAGAGGGCCAGAAGGCTCATGCCCTTCCCTCCGGTATTGCGCCCAATCCTGTCATATCCAGCCGCCCCGCGACATCAGGCCCAGCGCCTCCATCTGCCGCCAGCCGGTGTAGCGGGTGGACGCGCTACAGTGCAAGACCGGGTCGGCGGTCAGGCGGTCATAGTAGGCGGCATACTGGACGCCGTCGCCGAAATGTTCGCCCCGCGCCTTTTCTTCGGCCGAACGGTCAGTGATCCCGGGCAGGAACTTGGTGTGCAGAAGGACGCCCGAGGTCAACTCTCCCCCATCGGTCGCATAGACTTCGTTCAGGCGCGCGGGCAGCAGGGAATGGGTCGAATTCACGTAGGCCTGCCGCCAGTGCCAGCGGACCAGCGGGACCTTGTTCAGCGTGGGCGCGCGGCGGGGATCGTCGGCAAAGAAAGCCCGTGCCCGCGCGCCGCCCTGTATCCACAGATTGCGCATTCTGGGCTGGACTTGCACAAGATAGTTCCCGGCATCGAACCAGCCAAGATGGGTCAGAGGGTCCTCATCGGGCGCGACCTGCCCCTGCGACACCGGACCTTCGGGATACATGTCCACGGTCAGCGCGCCGAAACTGTCACGGCCCTGCGCCTGAAGCCAGCCAGTCAGGGCGGGCAAGGGCCGGGTCTGCCAGTAGGGGTAGACCAGCAGCTCGTCTGCATCCAGCGACAGGCACCAGTGTCCGCTTCCGTGCCTCATCTGAAGCCAGGTCAGCCAGTCCATACCGAAGCGGCTGGACTTGTAGCTGGCCCCGGTGCGCCAGAGCGACACATCGGACTGGTCGGCCATCATGGCCTGGGTCGCATCGGTGCTGGCGTTGTCGACCGCAAGGAAGTGGCTGACACCCAGCGCGCGGTGATGGGCGAGGAAATGCGGCAGGCGGTGGGCTTCGTTGCGCACGCAAAGAAAACAGAGCACGTCACCGGAAGCAATCTGCGGGGTCCGGTCGATCACCGCGACAAGCTGGCGGCGGTGGCGGACAGCGCGCCACAAAAGAACCTGGCGGCGGAAGCGCAGTTTCAGCGCCAGAAGCGCGCCGGTCAGGCCGGTCGCAGGCGGATCAAGCGTGCCGATGGGGCAGGCGTGGGGCAGGCCCCCGGTATGGCCAACCGGGGAGGCCAAGCCTATTGCGCGGCCTTCTGCATGGCTGTGAGGTCGTTAAGGAAGCTTGCAAACTCCTCACCGAATTCCGGGCGAGACAGGCCGAAGGCGACGGTGGCTTGCAGAAAGCCGATCTTCGAGCCGCAGTCGTAGCGTTGACCCCGGAAGCGCAGGCCAAAGACGCCGCCTTTTTTCTTCGTCTCTTGCGCGATGGCGTCAGTCAGCTGAATCTCGCCGCCCGCGCCCTGTTTGATCTTGTTCAGGTTGGTCAGGACCTGTGGCGTCAGGATGTAGCGCCCGATCACCGCAAGGTTTGAGGGCGCGTCGCCCGCCTTAGGCTTTTCCACCATGCCCTTGACCTTGACGATGGCGCCGTTGTCTTCGCCAATGTCGAGGATGCCGTAGCTGGAGGTGCGCTTGGGTGCCACTTCCATTGCGGCAACCATGCAGCCGCCGGTTTCAGCGTGGGCCTCGACCATCTGTTGCAGGCACGGCTTTTCCGCCGCGATCACGTCATCGGGCAAAAGGACGGCGAAGGGTTCGTTGCCGATCAGGCGGCGGGCGCACCAGACGGCGTGACCAGACCCATCGGGCGGTTCTGCCGGACATAGGCAATGGCGCCCGAATCCATGTTGGTGTCCTTCAGGACTTCCAGCAGGTCGGTCTTGTTCTTGCGCCGAAGCTCGGCTTCCAGTTCCGGGGCGTGGTCGAAGTAATCCTCAAGCGCGGATTTCCCGCGCGAGGTGACGAAGATGAATTCCTTGATCCCGGCGGCGCGGGCTTCGTCGATGGCATACTGGATCAGTGGCCGGTCAACGAGGGTCATGATCTCTTTCGGGATCGACTTGGTCGCAGGCAGAAACCGCGTGCCGAGGCCCGCAACAGGGAATACCGCTTTGGTGATCTTCTTGGTCTTCATCGACTGGTCCTAACCCCGTCTGGTCTTGCGCAATGTCTTCGGTTCAATGTCGTTCGCAGCCGAATCTGACCTTATGCGGGCAGTGGCGCGGCAATATCCGTAACCTGCACCAATCGCCCGGGTTTCGCATCAAAAAACGACAGCACAGAGACAATCCTGACCTTTAGCACTGCATCTCAGGCACTGCTGGCAGCCAGCATCGCTTCGATGATCGCAACGTCCGACGGATTGTTCAGTTCCCAGAATTGCCGGCCCCGGGCCTGCACTTCGACACACAGAACGGGACGGCCCTGTTCCAGAAAGCGCAGTTGCTCCAGCCCCTCCAGCGTTTCCAGCGCGCCGATGGGCCAGTTTGAGTAGGCGGCCAGGGCGTCCGGGCGGTAGGCATAAACGCCGACGTGGTGGAAGACGGGGGTGGGTTCGTCGGGGGCGTAGTCGCGCCCGGTGAAGGGGATGACTTCCTTCGAGAAGTAGAGCGCGCGGCCATGGTCGCCGAAAACGGCGGTGGTGCCGCCGACACGACCGGCACGGCGGTCTGCCAGAAAGCCCGCGACGGCGCGGCCATCGCAGCGTAGGACCGGGGTGGCGATGTCGGCGTGGGGGTCTTGGGCCAGCCCGGCGACAAGGTCTTCGACGAACCAGGCGGGGGTCAAGGGGGCGTCGCCTTGCAGGTTCACGATGACATCAAAGCCAGGAAGTTTGGCCGCCACCTCGGCGCAGCGTTCGGTGCCGTTCCTCGCGTCGGACGAGGTCATGACAACCTCGGCCCCGAAGGCCTGCGCGTGGTCGGCGATGCGGGCGTCATCGGTGGCGACGACGACACGATCTATGCCTTTGACTGTCATTGCCGCCTCCCAGCTGCGGCGGATCAGGGTTTTTTCACCATCGGGGCCCTTTAGCGTGACCAAAGGTTTGCCGGGGTAACGGGTACTGGCATAGCGGGCGGGAATGGCGATGAGGGTCTTCACTTGAGCGTCATACCCGATTTCAAAAGGACTCCGGGGGCAAAGGCGATGAAGAACGGGTTATCCCAGCCGGGTTTGCCGTAGGCGAGGGGCTGGTGGTCGTCAAAGCGCACGACATGGCCGCCCGCGCCACGCAGAACGGCATCCCCGGCGGCGGTGTCCCATTCCATCGTGCGACCAAGGCGTGGGTAAAGGTCGGCTTCGCCGGTTGCGAGAAGGCAGAACTTCAGGCTGGACCCGGCGCTGGTCATGTCGCGGACGGCGTAGCGGCTGATGTAGTCATCGGTCGCCTGATCACGGTGGGATTTAGAGGCGACAACCATCAGCGCGGCGTTGTCGGGGGTGGAGACGCGGAGCGGGGTCAAAGGTCCGGGCGTGGGGCCGAAGGGGGCGGTTTCTTCCACCGCAGCGCCGTTGGGGAGGGTGTAGAACAGGCGGTCCTTTGCCGGGGCATAGACGACGCCGTGGGTCGGGACGCCGTCCTGGACATAGGCGATGTTCACAGTGAAATCGCCGCGGCGCTGGACGAACTCCTTGGTGCCGTCGAGGGGGTCGACGATGAAGAAGGTGCGGGCGGAAAGGGCGTGGCTGGCCGCCTGTTCCTCGGTGATAAGTGTCACGTCGGGGAAGGCCGCGCGCAGGCCTGCCGAGATCACGGCGTCGGCAGCCAGGTCCGCTTCAGTCACCGGGGACGCATCACCCTTGGCGCGGACCTCGAAATCGGGACGGCCATAGATTTCCATGATCCTGTCGCCCGCTTCCAGCGCCAATCGGCGGAAAAGCGGCATCAGTTCGCTAAAATCCATCACGTCTCCTGCGGTGATTGATCATCGGTTCGTTGGCCCTTATCCTTTGTCGTCAACGGAACGGCAAGATTTCCTGGTGCAGGATGCCGGACCTGACGGAGAAACGCCGCATGTTCCGACACAAACCGTTTGAGCGCTCATGGTTGAGCCTGGGGTTCGAGACCCTGGAGCTGATTTATCATGTCGGCGTGCGCAGCTTGCGCAAGACCCACCACAACGCGGTGCTGGGGCTGGTGATGTCCATCGTGCAGGCGCTGCTGATGCTTCTGATCATGTATTTCATGATGAGCCTGTTCGGCATGCGCAAGGTCGCGGTCCGCGGCGACTTCATGCTGTACGTGATGTCCGGGGTCTTCATGTTCATGACGCATATCAAGGCCATCGGGGCAGTGTCATCCGCCGACGGCCCGACCTCGGCCATGATGATGCACGCCCCGATGAACCCGATCATCTCGATCCTGGGGTCGGCGCTTGGGTCTTTGTACCAGCAGACCCTGGCGGCATCGGTCATCCTGTTCGTCTACCACGCCATCTGGAACCCGATCAGCATCGAAGAGCCTGCTGCAATGATGGGAATGTACGTGCTTTCGTGGTTCACCGGCGTCGGCATCGGCATGGTGTTCCTGTCGGCCCGGCCCTGGCAGCCCGAGCTGGTCGGGATCATCGTCACGTTGTACCAGCGCGCCAATGTGATCGCGTCGGGAAAGATGATGCTGGCCAACAACCTGCAACCGCAGCGCCGCAGCTGGTTCGACTGGAACCCGCTGTTTCACACCATCGACCAGGCGCGCGGCTTCATCTTTCTGAACTACACGCCGCGCTACACATCTTATGACTATGCCATTGGCTATGCTCTGATCTGCGTGATGATCGGCCTGATGGCCGAATTCTTCACCCGCCAGCATGCGTCGGCCAGCTGGAACAAACGACATTGATCGCGCCAATGGTTCGGGGGCTTGCACTGATCCTCGCACTGGTCCCCTTTGCCCTGCGGGCCGAGGGATACCCGGCGCTGTATGACGTCACCGGGGTGGCGATCAATGACGTGCTGAACGTCCGCGAAGGACCGGATGCCGGGTCGCCGATCATCGGGGCGCTTCCCCCCGACGCCACCGGGGTCGAGGTCATTCAGGTCGAAGGGGCCTGGGCGCTGGTGAATGCGGACGACCGCAGCGGGTATGTCGCGCTGCGCTACCTGCGGCGATTGCCGGCGCCGGACTGGCCTGCGCTGGAGGCCCCGCTGACCTGCCTTGGAACCGAGCCGTTCTGGTCCTTGCAGATTGATCCGGTCGCTGGCGAAACCCGCCTGCAGACCCCGGACGCGACCGAGGCGCAGACCGCCCCGATTGAGACCAAATGGCCCGGCCAGCCCTGGTCCCCGGCGGCGGCGGTGGCCCTGCCGGACGGACTTGCCGTGCTTGCGCCCGCCGAATGTTCGGACGGGATGTCCGAGCGCAGCTACGGCATTGCGGTCGACATCTTCCTGCAAATGGAGGGCACCACCCGGCTGTCGGGGTGCTGCCGTCTGGGCCTGCCGTGAGGTTGCGGCAAGCTTTGGCGGAATTTTACGCATCAGAGCGGAAGAATCGCAGGAAAGCCCGTGCAGCAACCGTTGCAGGCCCGAAATCGCCTGCCTATATACGGCTCACATCACGGCAGGCTGCCAAACCTGTCGTCTCATCCAGGGTAGGGATGCCTCCTTCTCAAGGGTCCCTGCCGGAACATCGCCTGAAGTAAAGGGATACACACATGGCCAAAGTCATCGGTATTGACCTCGGGACCACCAACTCTTGCGTTGCCATCATGGATGGCTCGCAACCTCGGGTCATCGAGAATTCGGAAGGCGCGCGCACGACGCCCTCCATCGTCGGCTTCACGGAAAGCGAACGTCTGGTCGGTCAGCCCGCCAAGCGTCAGGCCGTGACCAACCCCACCAACACCGTGTTCGCGGTGAAACGCCTTATCGGCCGTCGCGTCGGCGATGCCGAGGTGGAAAAGGATAAAAAGCTAGTCCCCTATGCCATCGTCGATGGTGGCAACGGCGACGCGTGGGTCAAGGTGCGCGGCGAGACGTATTCGCCGTCGCAGGTTTCGGCGTTCATCCTGCAGAAGATGAAGGAAACGGCTGAATCGTATCTGGGTGAAACCGTCACCCAGGCCGTGATCACCGTTCCGGCCTATTTCAACGACGCCCAGCGTCAGGCCACCAAGGACGCGGGCAAGATCGCCGGGCTTGAGGTGCTGCGCATCATCAACGAACCGACGGCTGCGGCGCTGGCATACGGGTTGGACAAGAAAGAGGCGCGGACCATCGCGGTCTACGACCTTGGCGGCGGCACCTTTGACATCACCATCCTAGAAATCGACGACGGCCTCTTCGAGGTGAAGTCCACCAACGGCGACACGTTCCTTGGCGGCGAAGACTTCGACATGCGTATCGTCCAGTACCTGGCAGATGAGTTCAAGAAAGAGCATGGCGTCGATCTGACGCTGGACAAGATGGCGTTGCAGCGGCTGAAGGAGGCCAGTGAAAAGGCCAAGATCGAGTTGTCCTCCGCAAGCCAGACCGAGATCAACCAGCCGTTCATCAGCATGGACCGCAACACCGGGCAGCCCCTGCACCTGGTGGTGAAGCTGACCCGGTCCAAGCTGGAAAGCCTGGTCGAGGATCTGATCAAGAAGTCGATCAAGCCCTGCATGGCCGCGCTGAAGGATGCCGGTGTCAGCAAGGACGACATCGACGAGGTCGTGCTGGTCGGCGGGATGACCCGGATGCCCCGCGTGATCGAGGAAGTGACCAAGTACTTCGGGAAGGAACCCCACAAGGGCGTGAACCCCGATGAAGTCGTGGCGCTTGGCGCGGCCATTCAGGCAGGCGTGTTGCAAGGCGACGTCAAGGACGTGGTCCTGCTGGACGTGACCCCGCTTTCCTTGGGGATTGAAACGCTGGGGGGTGTGTTCACCCGGCTGATCGACCGCAACACGACGATCCCCACGAAGAAGTCTCAGGTCTTCTCCACCGCCGAGGACAACCAGAACGCGGTGACGATCCGCGTGTTCCAGGGCGAACGGGAAATGGCCGCCGACAACAAGATGCTGGGCCAGTTCAACCTGGAACACATCCCGCCCGCCCCGCGTGGCGTGCCGCAGATCGAGGTGACCTTCGACATCGACGCCAACGGCATCGTATCGGTGAAAGCCAAGGACAAGGGCACCGCCAAGGAACAGGCGATCACGATCCAGGCCTCGGGTGGTCTGTCGGATGACGAAATCGAGAAGATGGTCCGCGACGCCGAGGCGAACGCCGAAGCCGACAAGGAACGTCGCGAGCTGGTCGAGACCCGGAATCAGGGCGAAAGCCTGCTGCACTCGACCCGGAAGTCGCTGGCCGAGCATGGCAACAAGGTGGATCCCTCCACCGTGGAAGCGATCGAACTTGCAATGGGCCCGCTGGAAGACGCGCTGAAAGGCGAAGATGCCGGCAAGATCAAAAGCGGCATCCAGAACCTGACCGAAGCCGCGATGAAGCTGGGCGAGGCGATCTACAAGGCCAGCCAGACCGAGGGCGGGTCTGGTGACGATGAGCCGCGGCCGGTGGACGATGATGACATCGTCGACGCCGACTTCGAGGATCTGGGCAACAACAAGCGGAAGTAAGCCGCGAGGAACGGAAGAAGGGGCGGTCTGGCAACGGACCGCCCCTCACCGGTTCCACATGGGGGTTTTGCCGTGGCAAAGCGCGATTATTACGAAGTTCTGGGGGCACAGAAGGGCGCATCGGCGGATGAGCTGAAGAAGGCTTACCGGACGAAGGCCAAAGAGCTGCACCCGGACCGGAATTCCGACAATCCTCAGGCCGAGGCCCAGTTCAAGGAAGTGAACGAGGCTTACGAGGTCCTGAAGGACGACCAGAAGAAGGCGGCCTATGATCGGTTCGGCCATGCGGCCTTTGAAGGCGGCATGGGCGGCGGCCCGCGTCCCGGCAGCGGCTACGGCCAGCAGGGCGGCGATTTTGCGTCGGCGTTTTCCGACGTGTTCGAGGACCTTTTCGGTGATTTCATGGGTCGGGGCGGCGGGGGCGGCGGCGGTCGGTCCCGGGCGCAGCGCGGGTCTGACCTGCGCTATAACCTCCGGATCAACCTGGAAGAGGCCTATGCCGGCATCCAGAAGACGATCTCGGTGCCAACCTCGATCACCTGCGACACCTGCCACGGGTCCGGGGCGGAAGGCGGGGCCGAACCGGTGACCTGTCCCACTTGCTCCGGCATGGGCAAGGTCCGGGCGCAGCAGGGCTTCTTCACCATCGAGCGGACCTGCCATCAGTGCAACGGCATGGGCCAGATCATCAAGAACCCGTGCAAGACCTGTGGCGGTCAGGGCCGGATGCAGCGTGAAAAGCAGCTGTCCGTAAACATCCCTCAGGGGGTGGAAACCGGCACGCGCATCCGTCTTGCCGGTGAGGGCGAGGCGGGGCTGCGGGGCGGGCCGAATGGCGATCTCTACATTTTCATCGAGGTGAAAGAGCACGCGATCTTCCAGCGCGACGGAGTGCATCTGTTCTGCCGGGTGCCGGTGTCGATGCCCACCGCCGCGATGGGGGGCGAGATCGAGGTGCCGACCATCGACGGCGGCAAGGCCCGGGTCAAGGTGCCGACCGGTGCGCAGTCGGGCAAGCAGTTGCGGTTGCGGATGAAGGGGATGCCGGCCCTGCGGTCCAGCAATACCGGCGACATGGTGATCGAGCTGGCGGTGGAAACGCCGGTCAACCTGACCGGGCGTCAGCGCGAACTGCTGAAGGAATTCGAGAAGCTGAGCGAAGAGAACAACCCGGAAGGGTCGTCATTCTTTTCCAAGGTGAAAAGCTTCTGGGACGGGATGAAGGGGTAAGGGCAGTGCGTGGGCACATTGCCCACCCTACAGCTGCGCCGGTTCGTAGGGTGGGCAATTTGCCCACGCAGCTCCATCGTTAACCTTTCCTAAACCATGACGCGGCAGTCTTGGCCGCATGGTCCAGTCGTTCAACGAACCCTTTCTACCCTTGGTCGCGCCTGCGGGGGATGCCGATGAGGCGGAACCGCAGGCGCTGACCGGGCGGCTGCCGTCCTACATCGCCGACCACCGCCAGCGCCTGCGCGATCGTTTCCTGCAAGGCGGCGGGGCGGCCCTGCCGGACTACGAACTCCTTGAACTCGTTCTCTTCCGCGCCATTCCACGGCAGGACGTCAAGCCCCTTGCCCGGACGCTTCTGGACACATTCGGCGATTTCAACCGGGTCATCACCGCCTCTCCCGCCCGGCTTCAGATGGTGAAGGGCGCCGGTCCCTCCGTGGTGCTGGAGCTGAAGCTGGTCGAAGCCGCCGCCCAGCGGATGATGCGGGCGCGGGTGATGCAAAAGCCGGTCCTGTCCAGCTGGGACGCGCTTCTGGACTATTGCCACACCACGATGGCCCACCGCGAGACGGAGCAGTTCCGCGTGTTGTTCCTGGACCGCAAGAACGTGCTGATCGCCGATGACGAACAGGCCAAGGGCACCGTCGACCACGTCCCGGTCTACCCGCGCGAGATCGTCAAGCGGGCGCTGGAGCTGAACGCCAGCGCGATGATCCTGGTCCACAACCACCCTTCGGGCGACCCCACGCCTTCGGACGCTGACCTTTCCATGACCCACCAGGTCAAGGACGCCTGCGAGGCCTTGGGGCTGATCCTGCACGACCACCTGATCATCGGCAAAAGCCGCGAGTTGAGCTTTCGCTCACAGGGCTACCTTTAGCCCAACGGTTGCGCTACCGATATGGGCATGAGCGACTTCGACCTTGTCATCTTCGACTGCGACGGCGTGCTGATCGACAGCGAGATCATCAGCGCCCGGATGCTGGTGGCAGAACTGACCCGGCTGGGGCTGACGATTGACCTGACCTATGTCGAGCGCAACTTTCTGGGCCGCAGCTATCCTGTGGTGATGGACGTGATCCGCCGGGAATTCGGCCTGGACCTGCAGCCCGACTTTGAAGCGCGCTACCGCGAGAACCTGCTGGCGGTGTTCCAGAGTGAGCTGAAGATCATGCCGCATGTGCATGAGGTGCTGTCCGCGATGGGGGTGCCGTTCTGTGTGGCCACCTCGTCCAGTCCGCGCCGGGCCGAGATGTCGCTGGCACTGGTCGGCCTTGACCATCTGGTGGCGGGGCGGGTCTACACCTCGACCATGGTGGCGCGGGGCAAGCCTGCGCCGGACCTGTTCCTGCTTGCCGCCGCAAAGATGGGTGCCCTGCCCGAACGGACGCTGGTGATCGAGGACAGCCTGACCGGCATCCGCGCCGGGCTTGCGGCGGGCATGACGGTCTGGCGCTATGTCGGCGGCAGCCACCTTGGGCCGGACACTCCGCCGGAACCCGAAGATGCGCGGCCCCATCGCAGGCTGGAAAGCTTCGCGACCTTCTTCCAGATTGCCCCCACCCTGAAGCACGGCGGACCAACGGTATGAGCGGCGAACCAACCCTTCTGGACGAGGCCGCGCGCGCGGGCTGGCTTTACTATGCTGCGGGGATGACTCAGGACCAGATCGCGGCAGAGCTGGGCGTCAGCCGTCAGCGGGCGCAGCGGCTGGTGTCAAAGGCGATGGCGGAAGGCCTGATCCATGTCCGGCTGAACCACCGCATCGGGGCCTGTCTTGACCTTGAGGCGCGGCTGGCTGATCGGTTCGGCTTGCAGCGATGCCGGGTGGCCCCGAACTTCGGGCCGGGCGGCGATGCGTCGCGCGCCATTGCCCAGGGGGCTGCGGCAGAACTGGAGCGCGTGTTGCGCGAACCCGAACCGCTGGTCATCGCCTTTGGCACGGGTCGTGCCCTGCGCGCGATGGCCGAGGAATTGACGCCGCCCGAAGCGCGCCACCACCGGATCGTGTCGCTTTTGGGGAACATCGGTCCGGACGGGTCGGCCACGCTGTACGACGTGATCCGGCGGGTCGCGGAAAAGCTGGCGGCAAAGTATTTCCCGATGCCGGTGCCGGTGCTGTCGGACACGCCCGAGGAACGGGAGTTCTTTTTCCACCTGCGCCCAGTCCAAACCGTCATGGCGCTGGCGCAGCAGGCCGATGTGACCTTCGTGGGGATCGGCCAGATGAGCGATGACGCTCCACTGTTCCTTGACGGTTTCGTCACGCGTGAGGAATTGACCGAACTGCAAGCAATGGGCGCCGCCGGCGAGATTGCAAGCTGGGTCTTCGACACTGAAGGCCGCTACATCGACGTGGCGCGCAATGCGCTGATCGGATCAGTGCGGGTCGAGCCGGGCCGTGACCGGCTGGTCATAGGCGTGGCGGCGGGGCCGTCCAAGGTGGCGGCGCTGCGCGGGGCGCTGAAGGGCCGGATCGTCAACGGCCTGGTGACCGACGAAGCCACGGCACGGGCGCTTCTGGACTGACATCTGCACAGTGCAGCAACGAATTGCCGCGCCGCAGCGTGGGATAGCGGTTGACTCTCGGCTAAGTTGGGGTGAATATTCGCCCACGCAATGGGCAAATGCTCATGCACAGGGAGGTTACACATGACCATATCGATGCGGGCGCTTCTGGGCGCCTGTGCCGTGTCTGCGCTTGGTTGCGCGGCCATGGCCGAAACCACGATCACTGTCGCCACCGTGAACAACGGCGACATGGTACGCATGCAGGGCCTGATGGACGACTTCTATGCCAAGCACCCCGACATCAAGGTCGAATGGGTGACGCTGGAAGAGAACGTTCTGCGCCAGAACGTCACCACCGACATCGCCACTGGCGGTGGTCAGTATGACGTGATCACCATCGGCACCTATGAGGTTCCGATCTGGGGCAAGCAGGGCTGGCTGGAAAGCCTGAACGACCTGCCCGCCGACTATGACGCAGATGACCTGCTGCCCGCGATCCGCGGCGGTCTGACCGTGGACGGCAACCTTTACGCTTCGCCCT